>JBAZDD010000019.1:0-18566 GCA_041654635.1 Candidatus Muiribacteriota bacterium | reverse complement strand
CAAGTCTGGCTCTTCCACCTTGACTAAGTCTCAAAGAGTCACCTTCCTTAAATATATTATTATCATCAAGAACAAATGTAGGCTCATCTTTTCTTCTGTAGTCAACAGAACCCATTATTGGAATAACATTTACAACTTTTGTTTCATCTATTTTTGCCTGAATTTTTTTGTTTTTAGAAGAGGAAAGAAATCCGACAAAAGCTCCAATCATAATAATTAAAATCCCAAAAACGATTCCGACTTTAATTTTAAGCATTTTTTTTCTATGTATTTCATACTGCTTCTGTTTTTCAAGCTCCATCTGTTTTCTTTTTCTGAGGCGTTCTCTTGGAGTTTCCATTTTTATATCCTGCCACTTGCCCATCTATTCCTCCATAAAAATACAAATTAGTTTTATTATTTAAGACGTTTTAAAAGAATTTCAGAATGTCTTCCCCATTCATTATTCCACTTGAAAACATCTCTGTTATTTTTTAATTCAGCAGCCTGTTCAAAATATATCAGAGCTTTATCAGTTTCGCCAGTTACCATATAAACTTTTCCAAGAAAATATTTTGTTTTTGCATCATTTTTCAAATCTGGAAAATCAATTGCTCTGTTAAGAATTGAAACTGCTTCTTTAATTTTTTTATCACTATCTTTTTCATCAAGATTATAATTCCCGGTATCAAAAAGATTCAGAGAATCAGAAATTGCATTATTTGAAATTTCTATTAATTTATCAGAATCAATAAATATATCAGTGTTTTCATTTTGCTCAAAGTTTTCAACCTGAATATCAATAACAATTTCATTTTCAACTTGATTTATAACTTCAGATACTTTTAAATTAGTTTCATTTTTCCTGTTAAATCCATTTAAATTTAAAAAAAGCAGAAAAATTAAAAAAATCGAGAAAATAATTTTAAACATTTAATTTACTCACCTTATTAAAAATTTTACGATAACTACTGATAAGCTTATCAACAGTATGATTTTTTAGTACATAATTAAAGCTGTTCTCTCCCATTTCCATATAAGTATTATTATCGGTATTTTTTATAAAAAGCACAAGATTTTCAAACTTACCTTCGGCAAAATAACCAGTTTTATAATCATCAAGAATGTTGTCTGGGTTTACATATAGTGATAAAACAGGTGTTTTTGAAATAAATGACTGAATAAAAGTATTTGGAAACCCTTCATATATTGAGGTATTAATAAGTGCTTTAGCTTTTTGAAAGTAACTACCAATATCATTCCACGGAACATAATCAATCACAGTTAAATTTTTTAATTTTTCAGATTGACTCAAAAAATCTTCTTTAATTTTTCCATCTCCTGTAATTATTGCAACAAATTTTTTGTCAGGAAATTTTTTTACAATTTTTAAAAAAATTTTTGGTTTTTTAATCTCTGTATATTTTCCAACATATAAAAAATAATGCTTATCAGTCATGTCAGTATTTTTTGTTATATCAAAAACTCCACATCTGACTGTTTTTATTTTTTTATTTTTGAATTTTTTTAATAAAGTCTTCTGTAATCTGTTTTGAACAATAATATAATCACAGAATTTTAATCCGATATAAGTGAAAAAATATATTATTGGTTTTTTGATAAGAAATCGGTAATTGAAATCAAAATCACTTGCTCCACGATAAATAATTTTAGATTTAGGTCTTAATATTTTTAAAAAAATAACACCAAGTCCAAAAAATTCACTCGCACCAGAAAAAAAATAAATATCTGATTTTTTATTAAAGATTTCTTTTAAAAAATAAAAACGTGCCGCAACTTTATAGAATATATTACTTTTTTTTAATTCAAGATATTTTATTCCAGTAAAATTTACGCTGTTTATTTTTTTACATTCCGATTTTCCGTTAATACCAGTTAAAAAATCTATTTCAAATCCCGGGAGCTTATTAAAAATATCTGCTATATAAAAAGTATTTAGTTCAGCACCGCCAGATTTTTCCCCTTTTAATACCTGAAAAGCTCTGGGCATAAAAAAACAGACTTTTTTAAAACCTGTTTTCAATTGAAAAGTTCCTTTATGTTTTCTACAGAATCTATTACTCTGCCCGCAAAACATATATTAACAGGCTCTTCTTCTTTTTCTGAAAATTTAATCATTCCAAGATTGCAGGAGTTTATTATTATACCTACGCGATTCTTAAATTCATCAAATTCTTTTTCTGTAACATTTGGGATTATAACAATAAAGCTGTTGGTATCATAACACCCTAAAATATGATAGGGGGCAATTATTGCAGTTAATGTTTTTGAAACTATATTTAAAATATTGTTTGCTTTTTCCTGACCGCATTCTTTTTTTAATGCTTCATAATTTTTTAATGTTATAACTATTACACCAAACTTAACTTTATGATTTTCAAGTTCCTGAAGAAGGTTTTCTATTTTCATTTCCATATATTTTTTATTAGGCAATCCAGTTATTTCATCAACAAATGCCATTTCTCTTAACTTGTCTATCATTTCATAAGCAGCCTGAGCACTTGAATTATCACTGAAAATCTCAACTGCCCCTTCAAGATTACCTTCATTGTCAAAAATAGGGGAAACTCTTATTTTTATTGGAATTTTCTGTCCGTTTTTATGCGTCATGAACACTTCAGCCTCACGAAGATTACCGTCCTCTAGAGTAAAAAACAGAGGACATCTTGAATTGCAGAGATGAGCTCCGTCACAGTCCATGTGATTTAAAATATTATTCTGGCATTTTGAACCTATTACTTCATCAGCCCTGTATCCTGTCATAATTTCTGCACTCTTGTTCCAGTAGGTGATTACTCTGTTTTTATCAACAAAATATACTCCATCATAAAGATTATCAAGAAGATTTTTATAAAAAGTTTCAGAAAATCTGTTCATATTTGCCCCCTCATAATTGCGAATTGTTTAAGTTATTTTTTATTATATTATTTTTTTATTTTAATATCAATTTTGAAAGAGGATATTTCAATATTTCCAAATCTTTTCTTTTTAAAAGATATTCTGCTTTTTTTTCAAGAATTATATCAAGCCTGTCTCTGTAATTTAACCTGAATGAATTTTTTAATCTTTCATCATAATTAATTTTTTCCATATAACCTCCTTTTATCAAGCAACATTCTTTTTAAATAAAATGGCTTACCATTTATCATTTACTCTGTATTGAATAGCCTCCATAACATGTTCTTCTCTGATATTTTCACTTTCTGAGAGATCTGCTATGGTTCTTGAAAGTTTAAGTATTTTAAAATAAGCTCTGGCACTCATTCCAAATTTTTCAATAGTGTTGGATAGTAATTTTTTTATATTTTCATTAACATTACAATATTTATCAATAAATCCAGGGGTTATATCTGAATTATTATGGAATAATTTTTTATCAAATCTTTTATTCTGTAATTTTCTAACCTTATCAACTCTCTGTCTTATATTATCACTTTGCTCAGTTTTTACATTTTTAGTAAGTTCCTCAGTTTCTACTCTCGAAACTTCTATCACAATATCAAACCTGTCCATAATTGGCCCTGATAGTTTCTGACGGTATCTATCCTGCTCTCTTACTGAACAGGAACAGTTTTTTCTGTCATCAAAAAGATAACCACAGGGGCAGGGATTTGCAGCACCTACAAGCATAAAATTAGACGGATAAGTGTAGCTTTCTTTAGCTCTTGCAATTCTTACAACTTTATCTGTAAGAGGCTGTCTTAATACTTCTATTACACTTTTTCTGAATTCTGTCATTTCATCAAGAAAAAGTACACCGTTATGAGCAAGAGATATTTCACCAGGTTTCGGAATTGAGCCCCCTCCAACCAGTGCTGCATCAGAGATTGTATGATGAGGTGCTCTGAAAGGTCTTTTATTAATCAATCCTGATTTTTTTGGGATTTTTCCGCATATACTGTATATTTTTGTGGTTTCAATTATTTCATCTTCTGTCATTTCAGGTAATATACCTGGCAACCGCCTTGCCAGCATGGTTTTTCCAGAACCCGGACTACCGAGCATAAGAATATTATGATTGCCAGCCGCTGCAATTTCTAAAGCTCTTTTGGCCATATACTGTCCTCTTACTTCAGAAAAATCAGGTTGGATTTTTTCTGACTTTTGTGGCTCTGAAAAATAATTTTCAACTTCTGGAAAATCCTTTAAAATAAGAAGTTCCAGCACATCTTTTATGTTTGAATAACTGTAAATTCTTGCATCTTTTATAATGCTGACCTCTTTTTTGTTAGCTTCTGGTATTACAAAATTACGATATCCTTTCTGATAGGAATCAATTATCATGGGAAGCATTCCTTTAACAGCTCGCATATCTCCGCTGAGCCCAAGTTCACCAATAAATACAGTGTTATCAATAATATTTTTATTAATTTTTTTTATTCCACCTGAGGATACAATCAGACCAAGAGCTATCGGTAAATCAAAATTGGAACCATTTTTTCTGATTTCAGCGGGAGAAAGATTAACAGTAATTCTTCCTGGGGGTATTTTAAATCCTGAATTTAAAACTGCCGCTCTTACTCTTTCTTTTGCTTCATTAACAGATGTATCAGGCAGCCCTACTATTGAAAATCCTGGTAATCCTCTTAATATGTCTGTTTCAACTTTAATAATTTCTGCACCATTGCCATATATATTACTTGAAATAATGCTGAAGTACATTGAAAGCCTCCCCCCTTCAGGAATCTATACCATTCTGACTTTATTTTATTTTAGAATCAGAAAGCATAGACCCCCTGTGAGTTTTATTGATTTTTATAAAAAATGCTTCTTCTGAAAAAATTGTGGAAATAATTATTTTAAAAATCATATTTTTATTATCAGAAAAATAATTATCAGGTTCTGTATAAATCTCTGAAATATACTCTGAAAAACCTTCATCCTGTAGTAAATATTCACAAAAAAGAGCATATCTTTGATTAATAATTTTTAAACCAACAAAAAAGAAAATAATAATAACGAAAATTAATATGGTAAAAATTTTGATTTTCATATACATTCCTCCTTTTAAAAAAGGAATGCATAAACTGTTCCATAAATAAATGTATATTTTAAGCCATTTTTAATTATTTTTTTTGTATCATTATGAGATTTGTATCATTTTTTTACATTAAATGAAGTTTAAAGCGAATGTCTGAATTTTTCTGGGAAAATACTGCCAAGTCCATTAACAGCCCTGACAGTTATGGTAGAATTGTTTCTTTCAAGTGCAATATATGAAGCAAACTCAGGATTTGATGAAAAAGCCTGAACAACCATTCCTGCAAGTCTATTTTTAGAGTATTGTATAAAACCATAGAAAACAAATTTAGTAATTCTAATCTGATAAGTAACATCATCTATTCTATAGATTTCAAAATTTACATCAAACGGGAATATATTATATTTACCACTGATTGAAAGATTTTCCTGATTTATTCTGAATTCAAGGTTTTTCATACCGGATTTTCTCAGGCTTTTTTCATAATAATCAAGTCCTTCATTAAAAAAATCTTCCGGTACTACATAAACATATTTTTCATCTGAAAAAACAAGATTAGAGCTGTAAGTAAATGAAACACTGTATATCAGTAATAAAATAATAAATATTTTTTTTGAAATTTTCATCTTATAAACTTCCTGTTCACAAATTTTCTGTTAAATCCAAGAAAATATTCTGAACTGTATGCTCTCTTTCCAATATTTTCATCATAAACTGTAAAATGTGTTACTGCAAAATCAAGATAAACTGACTGTCTAATACGATATCTGAAATTATTTTTAAGCTCGCCTTCATAATATGTTCTATTGCTGTTTGAATAAAAAATATCTGCTGTATTGGATATTTCAAGTCCATTTGGTCTAACTTCCTTGTTTTTTCCTGTAAGTTGAATACCTATATGATGTTTTTTCCCTTTACGCGGAAATACCTGCTGATAACTTAGCCCTGCATAAAAATTAGGGGTAAAATCATTACCTAAACTCAGACGATAATTTAAAGGTTGATCTCCGGCAGTATTTTTTAATAACGATAAATCAATACGCTGAACCACTGAAAGGCTGTTGAGTTTATTCTTTAGATTGGTATCTATTCTTATATTATCATAAATAATATCTTTATCTCTTTTATCCTGCCTGTAATTTATTGTATTAGAAAGTGACCTGATTTTGCATTCCCTATAAATATAATTGTTAAAAATCAATCTGCTTGTTTTCTGATCAGTTTTATATATTTTTGATACTCCCTGATATAAAGCTTTCTGTCCCCATCCTGATAAATCTGAAAAATTAACTGTTATATCGTAATTATTTATCATATATGGCTTAAAATAAGCGTGTTCCTGCTCCATCAAATTTATATTGTCAAGAGCAATCTGTTTTATACTTGGTAAAACATTTTCTTTTTTCAGTTTCATTGGAATTTTCAAAAGTTCTTTCTGCTGAAAAAGAAAATCATTTACAAGCACAGTATATTCATAATCTGCAATAACATATCTGTTAAATATTCTTCTGTATCCATCACTGTCTCTGTCAAGACCATATACAATCAAATCGGTTCTTGATAATAAAGCCTGAAGAGAATCCCCTCTCATATAAACTTTGTGCATAGGATTATCATATCTCAAAAAGTCCTGAAATCCATCCATATCTGTTTTAAATGTTCCATGATTTAATAAAACAGCATCAGATTCTGTTTCTTTTCTAAGATAACTCATTAGAGCCCGGATAAATAAATTTTTATCACTTATATGAATATCTTTTTTTGAAGGCAGATTGTCAACGATTGTTATAAATTCATCTGTTGATGGTGTATCAAGAAGTTTGAAGTTAAAATTAAATTTTTTATCTTTAGCTCTTCCTTCCCACACAACTCTTAGTGATGATGGTATTGCATAGATTTTTGTTCCATTTCTCAAAGTTGATTCAAGATAGGTTATACTGTTAAAATCATTTGCTGCAATATAAAATACATAATCAATACCATTTATTACTGAAAAAACTCTTGCTGTTTCTGTTTCACTGGCATTACTTAAAGCAATAACTGTATCAAATTTACCCTGATTCTCATTTATTATTTTTAAATATTCAGTCCTGAAATCATTTAATATAATGTTATCAGCTATATCTCTGCTTAAAGTTCTCTTAACGTCACTTCTCATAAAACCAAGAAAAAGAATTCTAATTCCATTTATTTCAGAAATAACATATTTATTACCAATATTTGAATTAGTCGATATAACATTTATATTAGGGGTAAGGTTAAGAAAATTTTCAATTCCATAATCAAAATCATGATTAGCTGGAGATAAAACTTTTAATCCTGCTTTTTCAAAAAGATTATACATTGCTGAACCATGATTTTTAAGTGTATATCTATTTACGTCTATTATATTTCCGCAGTCAGCTAAAAAATATCGAGTTTTCTGATTAGCCAGGTATTCAATAAACGAAACAAGTCCTCCTGGTTGTCCCTGCTGACCAGGATTTGCTCTTGCATCGCCTGCTATAATTAATATTTCATCATCAGAATAGCAGAATACTTTAAACAAAATTAATAATAAGATAAATATTTTTTTCAATTTTTAACCTGCCACAATTTTAATATAGGCCTTTCTGTTTCTGGGACCGTCAAATTCTGCAAAATAAATATCCTGCCATGTTCCTAAAATCAGTTCACCATTTTCAAAAATAACAGAAAGAGATGGTCCGAAAAGTGAAGTTTTAATATGAGCTGCTGAATTACCTTCACAATGTTTATAATTATCATTGAAAGGAATAACTTTGTTTATTTCATAAAGCATATCCATTTTTACAGCCGGGTCTGCATTTTCATTTATTGTTACAGCTGCTGTTGTATGAGGAATAAAAACAACTGCTATCCCACTTTTAACACCTGATTTTTTAACTGCATCACTTACTTCCTGAGTAATATCAATCATTTCTGTTTTACTGTCGGTTTTAACATCAATTGTAAAAATCATTGTTTCTCCTTGTGTCAGGTAATTATTTTGCTTGAAAAAACATGTATATTTTCAGGAATTTTTTCTACTTTAGAAACTAAATTTTCTTTTTCAAAATATGCGATTATATTTCTAAAGTCCTCTATCTGACTTTCTGAAACCATAAATTCAACCAGTCTTGTTTTTTTATCAAGAGTATGGATATTAGCTACTCCTTCATGGGCTTCAAAAACATTTGCCACTTTGCATAGGTTATTTTTTTCAATTTTATATATAAAACTTACTGTATCAGTCATCTGAACTTTCCCTTGTACGCAGAATATATAAATCTTTAACAGGATAATCAAAACTCATGAGAATATTATCATGATGTCCGGCTTTAAGCACTCTTTCTTTTGAGCCATCCTCATTAATTTTGTAAATATCCTGAATAATCTGTTTGAAAGTTGAATCTGGTCCAATTATTTCAACCTGCTGTCCATAATGGATTTCATTTTTCAGAGTAACTTTCGATAAACCCTCTTTTTTACCTTCGATAAATCCAAGAACTTTCTGATTTCTAATATATGATGAAGTATCATAAATCTGGTCTGTTTGACAGAAACCATCTTTTGAAGGTGAATCTGTATAAAATCTATGGCTTACTTTTTCCAGTTCATCATCCCATTTTTTCTGCCAGACAAAATTTTCTTTATCATTAAAATAGGTATCTATTATTTCTCTATAAACTTTTACCACAACTGCTACGTAATATGAGGATTTTATTCTTCCCTCAATTTTAAGAGAACATATTCCAGAATCGATTATTTCTTTTATATTTTTTGATAAATTCAAATCTTTTGAATTAAAAATATATGTTCCATCATCATCTTCATAAACTGGAAAAAACTGTCCTTTACGTTTTTCTTCTTCAAGAAAATATAATTTGTATTTCCAGCGGCATGGCTGAGAACAATCCCCTCTGTTTGAATTTCTTTCTGTCATATAACTAGATAGCAGACATCGACCTGAATAAGATATACATAAAGCTCCATGAATAAAAGCTTCAAATTCTATTTCAGGAACTTCTTCAACCATTTTTTTAATTTTTTTCAGAGAAAGTTCTCTTGCAAGAATTATTCTTTCTACATTCTGTTTTTTCCACATTTTTGCAGCATAACTGTTTGTAGTGTTTGCCTGAGTTGAAAGATGAACAGGGATTTTAATTTTTTTTTCATTAATAAAATACACAAGTCCAGGATCAGATACAATTACAGCATCAACTTCTGCCTGTTCAAGTGCTTTCAGAGTTGAATAAAGTTTATCAAAATCCTCATCGTACATATATGAGTTAAGAGTAATATATATTTTTTTACCTTTTTCATGTGTATAGTCAACTACGTTTTTTAAGCCTTCAATAGTAAGATTTCCAGCTCTTTTTCTCAGAGAAAAATCTTTTACTCCAGCATAAACTGCATCAGCTCCATATTCCAGAGCAAATTTCAGTTTTTCAAAATCTCCTGCCGGGGCTAAGAGTTCTGGCTTTTTTTCCATTTAAGATACTCCTTTAAAATCAGCGAAGCTGCCATCTGATCAACTAGTTTTTTACCTTTTTTTGCATTATATCCCATCATTCTTAAAGCTTCGTAACTGTCGCGTGTTGAATAATTTTCATCAAAAAGTTCAACTGTTATTTCCAGTTTTTTTTCAAGATTTTCAGCAAAAATGCGTATTTTCTGACTTTGAATAGTATCTTCACCTTTCCAGTCACTCGGCAGTCCAACAACTACATGGTCAACTTTCTGCTCTATGATAATGTTTTTAAGTTTACTGTAAACATTTTCATTTTTTATTGTACAAAATGGAACTGCCAGCATTTCCATTTCATCTGTCAGTGCAATTCCAAGTCTTGCATTTCCATAATCAATACACATTATTTTCATTTTATTATTGTTTTAACTATTTCTTCTAATTTTTTATCAATATTTTTAAGTTTTTCAACGTTATTACCCGCACCCTGAGCCATTTCAGGTTTTCCTCCACCTCTTCCTTCAAGATAAGTTGCAACTTCTTTAACAATATTGCCTGCTGATAGTCTTGTTGAAAGGTCTCTTGTTACTTTAACCACAATATTAACCTTTCCTTCATTTTCAGAAAAAGCAATACCTGCTGAATTTTCTTTGTTTTCAACTAATTTATCAACAACTTCTCTTAATTCATCTGGTTTTAACCCATTTTTTACCACACTTTTTATTATTGCATTATTTATTTCAAACTCAAAATCCATTGAAGGTGCTGCTCCATGAGTTTTCAACTCTGTGATTTCTTTTCTCAGCACTTTAAAATCTTCCTTCATTTTTCTAATTCTTGCTGGAATTTCTTCAGGTTTCACTTTCAGTTCGTTTTGAACATCTGTTAAAAATGCAAAATTATCATTCACATATTTTAAAGCTTCCAGACCACAGCAGGCTTCGATTCTACGAACAGAAGCTGCAATAGAACTTTCTGATACAATTTTAAAAAATCCAATATCTCCTGTTCGATTTACATGACAACCACCGCAAAGCTCCATGCTTGGTCCCATTGTAACAACACGAACTTTATCACCATATTTTTCACCAAAAAGCGCGGTTGCACCCATTTTTTTAGCTTCATCAATAGTTTTATTTACTTTGGAAACTTCAAAATTTTTGCATATAAGACTGTTAACCTCAAGCTCTATTTTTTTAATTTCTTCATCTGTCAGAGAGTTGAAATGTTTAAAATCAAATCTCATTCTCTCAGGATTAACATAAGAACCTGACTGTTCTGCATGATTTCCAACCACTTTTCTCAAAGCATTATGAAGAAGATGGGTTGCCGAATGATGTCTTTCAGTTGCTCTTCTTAAGTTTTCATCAACAGCAAGTTTAACTTTTTCACCTTTTTCAAAAGGAATGTTTGAGTCAGCAATATGAATAATAAGACCCTCAACAGGTTTTATTGTATCAATTATCTCAACTTCGTCTCCACCTGAAAAATACACTTTTCCCTTATCGCCAACCTGACCTCCAGACTCACCATAAAAAGGTGTTTTTGAAGTTATAAACATATTATCCTTTACATATATAACAGTTGTTTCTTCAATCAGACTTGTATATCCAGTAAATTCAACTTCTCCAGTCTGTTCTTTTATTTTAAAATATTCATCAATTTCAAGTCTTGCTGCATTACCTTTCCAGTTTTTTCTTGAACGTTCTTTCTGCTGTTTCATTGAATCTTTATATTCCTGCTCATTGATGGAAAAGCTTTTTTCTTTTAAAATTATTTCAGTTAAATCGTATGGAAATCCGTATGTATCATACAGTATGAAAACATCTTTTCCTGAAAATTCTGTCTTGTTTTCAGTCTGATGTTTTTCAATCATATCATCAAGTATTTTTGTTCCCTGTTTTAAAGTTGAAAGAAAAAGTTCTTCTTCTTTTTTTATAATAGTTTTAATAAAATCTTTTTTCTCACGAATTTCAGAATAAGCTTCTCCCATTGTTTTATCAATAACATCAACAAGTCTGTAAATAAATGGCTCATTCATCAAAAATGAACCATATCTTATCGCTCTTCTGGCAATTCTTCTTAACACATAATTTCTTCCTTCGTTTCCTGGAAGTACACCATCACCAATAAGAAACGCAAGACATCTTGCGTGGTCAGCAATTACACGAAATGCTACATTTTCATTATCACGAATTTCTTTATTATAGGTTTTTCCAGTAATTTTTGAAATTTCTTCAATAATATCTCTGAAAATATCAATTTCGTAATTTGAATGAACATGCTGCATTACAGCTACTATTCTTTCAAATCCCATACCTGTATCAATTCCAGGCTGAGGAAGCGGTATCATTTCACCATCTTCTTTTCTTTCAAACTGCATGAAAACATTATTCCAGACTTCGACATATCTGTCACATTCACAACCTACTGTACAATTCTGGCTTCCACATCCGTATTTTTCACCAAAATCATAAAATATTTCACTGTTAGGTCCACAAGGTCCAGTTGGTCCCATAGCCCAGAAATTATCTTTTTCATCAAATCTGAAAATTCTTTCTTTCTGAATTCCAATATGCTTATTCCATATATCAAATGCTTCATCATCTTCTCTGAATACTGAAACATAGAGTTTATCAACAGGCAGTTTTAATACTTCTGTTAAAAATTCCCACGCATATTCAATAGCTTCTTTTTTGAAATATTCTGAAAAAGAAAAGTTGCCAAGCATTTCAAAAAAAGTGTTGTGTCTGGCTGTGTAACCTACATTATCAAGATCATTATGTTTTCCGCCGGCTCTGACACATTTCTGACAGCTTACTGCACATGTATAATCACGTTTTTCTTTTCCTTCAAATACTGATTTAAACTGATTCATTCCTGCATTTGTAAAAAGAAGTGTTGGATCTTCAGCTGGTACAAGTGATGAACTTGCCACTCTTTTATGACCTTTATTTTCAAAAAATTTTAAAAATGCTTCTCTAATTTCATTACTGTTCATCAATTTTTCTCCTTAAAAGGCAAAATTATAATTTATGTTTTTTTGTTGTTGAATATTTTATCAAAAAAACCAGCAAATTAAAAGCAGAGAATTACTGCAGCTATAAGTGAATAAGTGAATGAGTTAAATCAAAAACTGGTAAGTCGTAAGCAATGAAAAAAATAATTAGAGACAACGACACTGAATTCCTGCATAAGAATGTTTTTAATTTTTCTTACTCATATCTCTTTTTATTAAAATCCTAAATTAACTTAAAAAATATCAAGTTTTTTTCCATTAAATATTATGTAATAGTCAAAAAAAATAGATAGATATATCAGTATATTTATTAATGCTAAAATTTTAAAGAAAAAAACAAAAGAACTTAACGCGTCCCAAGGTATAATTAAAATATATAAACACGAACCAAAAATAATCAAAATTGATAGAATTCCAAATAAAAAAATTAGAAATCTAAAGAATATTTTAGTTATTCTATACTTCTCAATTTTTTTAATCAAAATATCAGTTTCTTTTTTTTCTATAATTATTATTAGCATTAGATTTTTAAATACATACATCATTAAAGTTGACATAAATAATATTAAAATCAAATATCTACTTTCAGATAAAACAATATTATCTTTATAAAATGAACTATCGATGGTTGGAAATTTTAAAATTAATAAAACTGGAATTAAAAATAGAAAAATTTGCAAATAATAGAAAAATCTTAATTTAATAGTTTTCATAATTTATACCCATAAGAACTATTTTATCCTGTTTAAATCTATGTATAAAATTATCATCATAACCCCATTTTAATATTCTATGATAAATTGTTCTTCCAGCCATCCAAGTTCCAACCCCTAAATAAGTTAATACTATTCCAATTTGTACTGATTTGTAAATTCCTAATGCTACAACACCACCTCCAGTTAATATTGCTCCAGCTATTACAACACCTATGGCACATTTTATAGCTGTTTCTTTGCTCATGAAACCTCTATTTAACATTTCGGTTTTTAAATTACCTTTGCTGTCCCAGATTTCATTTGTTTTATCTAATTTAGCCAATACATATACTGATCTTAGCATAGATTTTCCATGTTCAGTTTTTATTATTTCTTCATATTCCTCTCTTGTCATATCACTTTTAAAATTATCATATTTAAATATTTCTTTGTCAATTTTTAGTTTTTATAAAATCTCTTAAACGATTCATATTTTTATTAAAAAAAATTAATAACATAATACAAAATATACAAAAAATAAATAAATAAATTGAAAAAAATAAAATTAAATCTACTAATATATTTTTATTAAAGTTAATAATAAAATTTTGATAATTAATTCGAAAATACAAAAAACTAGACTAATAATATATTATCATTAAAACAGAAAAAACTAGTAATTCTTTATAAAAAAAGAAATCATTAATTTTGATATTTAATTCAATGTATAAATTATTAATTTGTTGATGAATTTTCGATAAAAAATTAAAAAAAAATGCTGACACGAATATTGGAGTCAAAAATATAAACTGAATAAAAATAATTTTATAAAATTCATTAATCCCATTTTCTTTAATATTTTTATAAGTGCAAATAATAAATAATAAAACAATAATAGAGTAAATAAAATATAAAATCACGGGAATAAAATAATAAAAATTGGGTATGTTTTTTGATTGATTTTTTTCTTCGAATAACGAATTCATTATCACTCCTTTATCATACAATCTTAAATATTTTCTTTTTACACTCTGTCAAAATTCCCACCAAAACTCTGGCCATTCTCCACCCATAGCCCAATCCATACCATTCGAACCAGCTATCATACTACCTGTACCTAAAAAAAAAGCAGCCAATCCAGGACCTCCTGCTCCAATACCATAAACAAAAGCACCATATAAACCCACGCCTGTTACGCATGCTCCTATAGTTATCGCAGCAATTCCAGCATATAAAACTCCTTCTTCTAAAGTAATTCTTTCCAAAACCACTTGCTTTAAATTGCCTTTGCTATCCCAGATTTCATTTGTTTTATCCAACTTAGCTAATACATAAACTGATCTTAGCATAGATTTTCCATGTTCAGTTTTTAATATTTCTTCATATTCCTGTTTTGTCATATCATTTTTAAAATTATCATATTTAAATATTTCTTTGTCAATTTTTTCTGAATCTTTTCTTGATATATTTCCTGATTTTGCAAGTCCCATAACGCTTGAAACTAGTGCTTTTTCTTTTTTTACAATGTAATTTTTATTTTTTTCCATCACATATTCTATTTCTTTTTCATTTCCTGCTGAATTTGAGCCTATTGTTATCTCTTTTTCTATCTCTCTAGTATAATTAACCATATTTGTAATATATAATTTATCTGCTATTTCATGATATTTTGAATAACTTTTATTTAATATTAAATCCGAACCTTTAATTTAATACAAATCTGTCATCTCAAGCATTATTCCTTTTAATTCTCTTAAATCAGTTCGATTAAATTCATCTTCACTGAGTTTATTTAACATTTTTCCAAACAGTTTTTTGTTATTTTCATATTTTGTTATTATATCTCGTCTTTCATCTTCTGCTAATTTTAAAAATTGTGCAAATAATTCTCCCATCTCTTTTATTTCATTTTCCATAAAATGTTTTTGAGCTATTTTTTCATCATGTTCTATCATTTCTTTTTTAATATTTGTTAAATATTCATCCGGTTTAACATAATTCATATTATCAGAAAAAGGATTTTCAGGTAAAACTTCAAACAGATAATCTTTATTTTCTACACTTATTATAATCCATTCTGAAGTGTTTGTTATTGTAGGTCTCCAAATTGCAACAGGTTTTATAATATCTCCATATTGAATATATGGTTTATTAACGATTGGCTGTTTAGGTTTTAAAACTATATATTCTCTACCTTCCATATTTTGATAATAATCTTCAAGTTTTTCAAAGGGAATGTTTAAAGACGATATAAACAAATCTTTGCTGTTCCAATTGTTAAAAAGATTATTAAATTGTTCAGAATTAAAATAATATCTTTCTGCAGATGAAGGAAAAAGTAAATTAAATTTATTTTTTAATTTATTAATAAATTCTCCGTTTGAAGATATAATATTTTCAACTTCTTCATTTATTTTCAACAGTGAATTTTGACTTCTTTCTTCATATAAATAATTTTCAAAATTAAATCTGTTTAATTCTGTTTCAGTATTTTTCCTTATTTCAATAGTGACATCTGCATTAATAAAACTAATTATGCACACCATAAAAATTATAGTTAAAACAAATTTTTTCATCATTTTCCCCTCCATATTTTATAAATATGGATTAATTGTATTATTATTATTATTATTTTGTCAAGTGACATTTTTAAAAACCAATGTACCATTAGGTTTATTATTAAACGCGTACTAAATCGTGAATAAAACACGTATGAAACGCTAGTGAACCGGGAATGAATCTTAAGAGCAGTAAGAAGTTAGTAAGTGAATAAGTGAGTAAGAAAAATCAAAAACTGATAAGTATTGAGAAGATAATAAATTGTCTGAAAAGAGTTCCTTACACCCTCAGAAAGAACGAGCTATATTAAATAAATTTTCATATATTTTTAAGAGTTTTTCTATATTTTTCTACTCTTTCAAGATAATTTTTCCCCATAAGTTCTTCAAGATTTCCTTTTCCGATTTTTTCTTCAAGATAAATCAAAACTTTTTCAGAAGTAACAATCTCTGTGTCATACATAAATTTTAATAAATCTTCAATAATTTCATATCCATGTTTTTTTTCTAAATTATGAAAGAAAAGAAATGATTTATCATAATAATCCCGTTTATTAATAAATGGAGGTTTTTCTCCCGCTTCATGATTAACACTTATCCCCCAGTTTAAAATATCTATATCATTATCAAATTCAAGAATTATTTTATCATTATGATAAGCGTTATAAGATTTGGAATATTCTTCAAGAAAAAATTTATAGGTAAAAAACTCAGTTAATCCATCCTGTATCCATCTAATTAATACATCATATCTTTCTTCAGATTCATCTAAAAAATTATATTTTCCCGTATAAAATCTTAAAATTATGCTTTCAATAAATTCATGCATCCAATCTCTTCCAATAAATAATTTTACAAAATCTTTATCTATCAGAAAAATTGCGAGATTAAATCCTGGAAATTCTTCTACATCATTAGTATAAGCAGTCACAACATTTAAAAACACTTTATGAGATTGATTTTGATAAAAACTCTTTTCCATGTTTTCGTCATATAAACTAGTAACAGGTTGGGTAATTTTGTTAAAAAATATTTCACTTTCATTAGAATTTTTATTAATTTTTTTTTCAAACTGAATTCTTTGTCTGTATTTCATATTAGTCAATCTATAATTGCTTTTCATAGTAAAAATATTTTTCCGGTATATTGAAGTAATATTTAAAACTGTTTCTAATTCAGAATTATTAAATATATAGTGGTAATCCCCATCTGTTTTTATAATATTGTAAATATGAATAATTTTAAATTTATGATTAAAATAATTTTTAATAAATTTTTCTTTTTTATCAATATCTTCAAAAATTGAATTCCTGATTTTTTTATTTTTATAAATATCTGGTTGAAATGAATTTAGGAAAATATTTTTTTCAATTTCTTCTGATTTTATTTCAATTTCTTTATTATTTACAGAAAATGAAAATAAATAATTAACAGTCGGAAAAAAAATTCTAATTATTAAATCGTTTAATTTAAAAAACATAAGGAAAAGAAGCAAAAATACTATTACAATTTTTACCCCTTTAATTATCATTAAATACCAACACTTAATTTATTCCATTTTTTTAGTTAATAACAAGATAATTTCAACAATATCACCAACTGGAACTATCAAAAATACTATAACCATTAGATTTATAAATTTATCCGAAAAATTCAGATATTCAGAAGTTGATAAAAATTCAAATTTTCCTAAAAATGTTAAAAAAAAGTATATTAAAATTGGAGGGATTATTAATGCTCCTGCTCTTGAAAGTATGGCAGCAGTTTTTTTATGTTTTAATTCACTGTAATTTAAACAATTCATACTTACAGGGGTAAAATATTTCCAGTTATAAATACATTTACCACCAAAAAAATTAAATATTACAACATGAACCCATTCGTGAACAAAATTGAATATATATATTAAAATCATTAAAAAAGGAAAATGTTTAAAAGGAGGTTCATAATAAAAATTTAATAATATTATTGTAATTATTATACCCATTACAAATGAAAATTGTCTTTGTTTTTTATAAAATGATTCTGTCATTAAAATATTATATTATTGTTTATAAAAATAATCAATTTATTATAAGTAATTCCAGTAATTCTCAATATTCGTATTATTAGATTTATTATTAAACGCGTACTAAATCGCGAATAAAACACGTATGAAACGCGAGTGAAACGGGAATGTGTCTATTTTATGGTTTTATTCCATGCTTTATTGAATATGTCATTTTTTTCTATATTTTGATTTAACTTTTCATAAAAAATAGCTGACTTATATATTTTATCAAACTCGACATTTCCATTATTTTCAACAAAAATCGACAAATAAATCAGACTTTCGAGGAATTTTTTTAAATTCTTCTTTTCGTTTTCAGAAACCGGTTGATAATTTTCCAGTAAAAAACCATAAAAATTATAAAGGTTTTCTAAAGTGTTTTTAGAACTGTTTTTAGAACTGTTTTTAAAACTGTTTTTAAAAAAATTTTCTTTTTCTAAGAAATGTTGCATTTTAAAAATTAAATTTGGCTCATAATAATTTTCTATCAGATTTTTTATTATAATTGAGTTTAATTTATCCATATCAACAATAACTTTTATTTCATCATATCTGAATTTATAACTAAGTTTTTCAATTAAATTATGATAATGCTGAACAAACCAGTTTGAATCTGAATATAAATAAATATCATAATAGGGATGTCCTTCAAATTTATATTGTTTTAAATTTTTCTTTTGTAATTCTTCTGGAAATTTCATGATATATTTCATTAAAAGAATCTGGATGTATATTATCCAATATATTTCTAATTTGATTATCTGAAGGAATGTTTTTTACATGAAAAACTGTATT
>JBAZDD010000018.1:0-19014 GCA_041654635.1 Candidatus Muiribacteriota bacterium | reverse complement strand
AGTTCTGGGGATTGACCCAGGAACAGCTATTGTCGGATTTTCATTACTGGAAAAAAGTGGCAGCAATATTAATCCTGTTTCTTTTGGTCATATAACTACATTGAAAACAGAATCAAAAGAAAACAGGCTTCTTGAAATTTATAATAATATTTGTGAAATAATAAAAAAATACAGTCCTCAGGAACTGGCGATTGAAAAACTTTTTTTTCAGCGAAATATTACAACTGCCATGTCTGTATCAGAGGCACGTGGTGTAATTATTCTTGCTGCCGTGCAGAGTAATCTGAAAATTTTTGAATATACTCCTTTACAGATTAAACATGCTTTAACTGGCTATGGCAAGGCTGATAAAAAAGATGTTCAGCAAATGGTTAAAGCTGTATTGAATCTTGAAAATACGCCAAAACCAGATGATGTTGCTGATGCTATTGCAGTTGCTCTGTGCCATATTAACTTTTTAAAAATTTAAAAGAGGGTTTATGTATAAATATTTCAAAGGGAAAATTGTTGAAAAAAGCATAAATAATGTTGTGTGTGAAACTGGTGGTATTGGTTATATTATAAATATGCCTGTAAGCTGTGTTCAAAATATGCTTGTTGAAAAAGATTATAAAATTTTAGTTCATCAGGCAATAAGAGAGACAGAAATAGAGCTGTTCGGATTTTTAAAGGAAGAAGAGCTGTTTCTTTTTAAAAAATTAATTTCTATTTCAAAAATAGGACCTAAAACTGCATTAAATATTATGTCATTATATGTTCCTCAGGAATTTTCTAAAATTGTTGAACAGGGCGACTTAGATGCTCTTTCTAAAGTTCCTGGTATTGGTAAAAAAGGAGCTGGCAGAATTATTCTTGAAATTAAAGGAAAAATCAATTTCAGTGAGCTTGATGACGATAAAGTTATAGAGCAGGGTGCAGAATTTTTATCAAATACAGCAGAAGCTTTACGTTCATTTGGATATAAAGATGACTCGATAAGAAAGGTTTTGAAAAAAGTTGAAAAAGAGTTTGATGAAAATTCAGAGCTTGAAGAAATCATAAAATTTGCGCTTAAAAATATTGAAGGGAATTAAAAATAAATAGTCATGATTAATGAGGTAAAAGATAGACTTGTAAGTCCAAAAACTATACAAGAAACTCAGGACGATGGTAATTTACGTCCAAAAAGTCTTGATGATTTTATAGGTCAGAAAAAAACTAAAACCAAAATTTCAATGATTCTTAATGCTGCAAAAGGAAGAGATGAAGCCTGTGATCACATTCTTCTTTCAGGTCCCCCAGGACTTGGTAAAACCACTCTTGCAAATATTGTTGCTGGTGAACTTGGTTCAAATATAAGAATAACTTCAGGTCCAACGCTTACAAAAACTGGTGATGTTGCAAAACTTTTAACAGAGCTTGAAGAAAAAGATGTTATTTTCATTGATGAAATTCACAGACTGTCAAGAAGTGTGGAAGAAGTATTATATTCTGCCATGGAAGATTACAAGCTTGATATAATTATTGGAAAAGCTGCTACCTCAAAAACTCTGAGACTGCCTTTAAAAAGATTTACTCTTATCGGGGCAACTACAATGTCTGGACTTTTAAGTTCACCTTTGAGGGATAGATTTGGAATACATATAAGACTTGATTATTATGAAGAAAAAGAATTAACTTCAATTATAGACAGATACTCAAAACTGCTTAATATAAATATGCTTCCTGAAGCTTCAAAAAAACTTGCCTGCTGTTCAAGAGGAACACCGAGAATTGCTTTGAGAATTTTAAAAAGGGTAAGAGATTATTCACAAACTGAAAATATTTCTCCCGTTACCTCAGATATTGTTCAAAAAACACTTAAAATTCTTGATATTGATATGAATGGTCTGGATTTCATGGATAAAAAAATAATGCAGACTATAATGGAAAAATTCAGTGGTGGTCCTGTAAGTCTTGATACAATTGCAATGAGTATAGGCGAAGAAGCAAGAAGTATATATGAGGTTTATGAGCCTTATCTTCTACAGATAGGGTTTTTAAGCAGAACACCAAGAGGGAGAATAGCAACCGATGTCGCTTATCAATACTTCGGAATATCGAGGTGAAATTTTTGAAATAAAAGAAAAAATACTTATACATGCCTGTTGTGCTGTATGTTTTGAAAATTTTTATGATTTTTTTGAAAAATCTATTGATAATACAGTATTCTGGTTTAATCCTAACGTTCAGGGTGTCAAGGAATACAGGAAAAGAAAAGAAGCTTTAAAAAGGCTGGTTAATAAGAAAAAAATCAAATATATAGAAAATAACAATTATGATTTAAAAAAATTTATGTCAAAAATAGAGTGTTCTGACAATGGCAGATGTTTTGAATGTTATAAATGGCGACTTGAAGAAACTGCTAAAGTGGCAAAAGAAAATGGATTCACAAGTTTTACCACAACGCTATTATGTTCTCCAATGCAGAAACATGAAATAATTCTTAAACTTGGTGAAAAAATTGCAGCAGATTACGGGTTAAAATTTTTTTATTTTGACCTCAGAGACTGTTATGATTCAAAAATTTTGAGAAAAACAGGATTATACACTCAAAATTACTGTGGATGTATATTTTCAGAAGAGGAAAGATATCTTGGATAATAAAACTTTTTCGGGTTCAAAACTCTTTTTTTTATTTTTTTTACTGATTTCTGTGCTGTGTTTCGCTCAGGGACCTGAACTGAAAATTGGTCTTGCAACTTCTCAGCGTGTTGCAACTTTTAAAGCTGAAAAAGGGTTTAATGTTTTTGATGGAAGAAACAGAACTTATATTGCGGATAAAACTTTAAATGTCAGAAAAACAGGAAGAACATATCAGATTAATTCCCGTTCTTTTGGAGGAAATGATGGCATTATTATTGAACCAGCAGGTGATGAATTTCTTATAGAATTTAAAGATTTCAGATATAGAGGGAAATTTTTACTTAGTAATACTTCAAATGTTTTTCATGTTATAAATCTTGTTTCAACTGAGCATTATTTATATGGGGTAATAGCAAATGAAATGCTTAGAACTGCCCCTCTTGAAGCGCTTAAAACTCTATCTATTGTTGCAAGAACCTATGCTTTAAAAAATATAGGAAGACATTCTGCTGACGGATTTGATTTATGTAATACAACTCATTGTCAGGTTTACAGAGGATACAATACTGAATGTGATGAAATTAGAAATGCAGTTGATTTGACAAGGGGAATTGCAATTTATTATGAAGAACAGCTTATTTCGGCCTACCATCATTCAGCCTGTGGTGGTGGAACAGCTAACAATGAAAATGTCTGGTCTGGAAGCCCTATTCCATATCTTCGTGGAAGATGGTGTAATTTCTGTGAAGAATCGCCACGAGCAAGCTGGGAACTTGATTTAAAAATGAATGAATTGACTCAAAAATTGAAAGGGCTTGATGTAGGAAAAATTAAAAGAATTTCTACTCATAAACAGGATGAGTTTGGAAGAGTGTCAGAAGTAAGGGTTACTGGTGAAAAAACTGAAAAAATTATGGGTGCAAATCAGTTCAGATTGCTTATCGGTGCTATGAAAATGTGGAATACAATGTTTGAACTTCGTGGTTATGGTGGGAATTCTTCAAAAATAAATGATAAAGTTGAAACTATCGGTGGGTTATTAAAAACTGATAGAAAAGATTTTATAAAAAATATTATTTTAGAAACAGAAGAGAAAAGAAATGAAATATTTTACGAAGGATACAAAATACAGGGAAGTGGTTCTGGTCATGGAGTAGGATTATGTCAATGGGGCTCTATTGGACTTGCCAGAAAAGGGCTTACTTTCAGAGAAATAATACCTTTTTATTATGCCGGTGTAGAATTAAAGAAAAAATATTAGTTATTAAATAATTGGAGTATATTAATTATGATAGAATATCGGGGACTCGTCTTAGATGATTTTCAGGAAAAAGCAGTAAATGAACTTGAAAATGATAACAGTGTTGTTGTGGCAGCACCAACTGGATGCGGAAAAACTCTTATTGCTGAATATTTGATAGATCATTTTCTTCAGCTTAATCAGCGTGCAGTTTATACTGCTCCAATAAAGGCGTTAAGTAATCAGAAATACAGGGATTTTTCAAGACTTTACGGGGATAGAGTCGGTATTTTAACAGGTGATGTCAGTATTAACAGTAATGCCCAGATTTTAATCATGACTACTGAAATTTTCCGAAATATGCTTTTTGCTGAAAAAGAAGCACTTGAAGATGTTAAATATGTAATTTTTGATGAAATTCATTATATAAATGATATTCAGCGTGGTGTAATATGGGAGGAAAGTGTTATATTTGCACTTCCGAAGATGAGATTTTTATGTCTTTCTGCAACAATACCAAACGCTCATGACCTTACTGATTGGATAAAAGATATAAAAAAACATGAAGTTGTATTGATTGAAAAAAAAGAAAGACCTGTTCCTCTGTATCAGAATGTTTATTCTAAAAATGCTGGTCTGGTGCCTGTAGGAAAATTCATGAAATCATTTAATAAAAATCCTAACAAATATAGAAAGAATTTTGGTGCAAAAGAAATTGTCGATTTAGTTAGAAAACTTGAAAAAAATCAGATGTTTCCTTCTATATGTTTTGTTTTTTCGAGAGAAGGATGTTATAAATTTGCAAAAGAAGTGGCAAAGAATTTTGATCTTATAACTGATGTTGAAAGAAAAGAAATAGAGAAGAATTTTGATGAAGTTATTAATAAATATTCATTAAGTGACATTCGTTCAGTTCAGGTGCTTAAAAAACTTGCATTGAGCGGAGTAGGGGTTCATAATGCAGGAATACTACCTGTTTTAAAAGAAGTTGTTGAAATACTTTTTGGCAAAGGAATTTTAAAAATTCTTTTTGTTACTGAAACTTTTGCTGTTGGAGTTAATATGCCGGCAAAAGCTGCGATTTTTGCCTCACTTGAAAAATATGATGGTGTTGAATTCAGATATTTGAAAAACAATGAATTTTATCAGATGGCTGGAAGAGCAGGAAGACGTGGAATTGATCCTAAGGGTAATGTTATCTCAGTTGTTGAAAGTCCATTTCTGAAATTTGAAGAAATTGAAAGAATATTTAATGAATCTCTTCTTGAACCTCTTGAAAGTCAGTTTAAATTATCTTATAACCCGGTTTTAAATCTTATAGATCAGTATGAAATCCCTAAAATCAGAGAAATACTTGAGATGAGTTTTGCTCAATTTCTTTCTTCAAACAAAGACAGGGAATTAAAGGAAAAAATTGAAGAAAAGAAAAATGTTGTTGAAAATACTCAGGAAAAAATATTCTGTGGTGATTTTGATGAATTTCAGAGCTATGCTTCTTATTTAAGAAGAAAATACAGTTATACAAGTAAAATTAATTCAATTAAACAGAGAATTCAATCTGGAAAAACTGGTCATGGCGCAATAAAAAAACTCAAAGGAGAACTTGCAGGGTTAAAACAGAAATTAAATAAACTTGATAAAAAAGTTTCAAATATAAAATGCTTTTCCTGTAAAGAAAGAAATTCCTGTAAAGTTGCAGGAAGTAAAATTAAAAATTATGCAAAAAAAATTGAAGAACTTGAAGGTGCAGTTGTTTCAAACACACCAGGTCATTATGACATGTTTGTTAAAAAATACGAATTTCTTCAGAAAACAGGTTATATAACAGACGGTAAATTAACATACAGAGGAAAAGTAGCTTCAAGAATTTATGGATATGAATTGATGGTAGCCGAACTGGCAGTTGAGGGTGTTTTTGAAGAACTTACTGCTGATGAGATTAATACATTATGTGCATGTATGGTTTATGAAATTAATCCAAAAAAAGATTTTGAAGGAAATATTGAAAGAAATGATATTTACTATAAAATGAAAAAAGCCAAAAAAATTGTTGACAGTATAAAAAGATTTGAGATAAAAAACGGAATAGAACCATCAAAATCGATATTTCTTGATATAATCCCTGCAGCATGGCATTGGACAAATGGTGGGGATTTTAAAGAAATCCTTATTTTGACTCATTTATCAGAAGGTGATATTATCCGTCTTTTCAGACAAGTTATTGATTTACTTCAGCAGATAAAAAGAGTGCTTGGCGAAGAACAGCCTGCTTTAAAGGAAAAACTAATTACCGCACTTGATAAAGTAAACAGAGATATTGTAAATGTATCAGAATATATTTCCTGATAAAGGGAGACAAAATGAATAGGGTTGTAATTATTGGTTCTGGTCTTACAGGATTAACAGCCGCAATAGAACTTGCTGAAAAAAAATACGATGTTTATGTTCTTTATAAAACAAATATATCTGAAAATAATTCCTATAAGGCTCAGGGTGGAGTTTCTATTCCTGTTTTACCTCAGGATTCATCTGAAAAACATTTTCAGGATACGGTAAAAGCTGGTAAATATCTTAATGATAAAGATATGACAGAAATTTTAGTTAATTCAACAGAAGATGTTAAATACTGGCTTGAAGAAAAAGGGGTGAGATTCGATACTACACCTACAAAGGAAGCTGCTCACAGTGAAAACAGAATACTTCATATTGGTGATATTACAGGTATGGAAATTCATCAGTATTTAATAAAATATATAAAATTTTCAGAAAATGATATTAAATTTCTTGAAGTAAGTGCTTATGATTTTGTGACTGACGAAAAAGGATATATAACTAAAGTCAGATTTTTTGACAAAAATTCCAGAAAAAAAGAGCTGGAAGCTGATGTGTTTTTACTTGCAACTGGTGGCGTGGGTGGGGTTTTTGAAAATACTTCTAATTCATCAAGTGCCACTGGTGATGGAATAGCAATGGCATGGCTTGCAGGAGCAGAAGTATCTGATATGGAATTTATTCAGTTTCATCCAACAGTTTTTTATGGAGCAGGAAAAAGATTTCTGCTTTCAGAATCGCTCAGAGGTGAGGGTGGAAAAATAGTCGATGAAAAAAACAATCAATTTCTCAAAAATTATCACGAGGATGCAGAACTTGCCCCAAGAGATATTGTATCATTATCCATAATTGATTATATGAAAAAAAATAATCTAAATAATGTTTATCTTGATATGACACATCTGGATAAAAATTATGTTTTAAAAAGATTTCCAAATATTTCAAGATACTGTAAAGAAGCAGGATTAGACATTTCAACTCAGAAAATACCGGTAAGACCGGCAGCTCATTATTTTATCGGGGGAATAAAAATTGACAATTCCTGTCATACTTCTATTTCAAATCTTTTTGCTGCTGGCGAATGTGCTGCTTCATACGTTCATGGCGCTAACAGACTGGCGAGTAATTCACTTCTGGAATGTGTAGTTTTTGGATTAATCGCTGCTGAGAGAATAGCAAAGAAAAAATATGGAATGAAAAATTATAATTCAGAAACACTTTCAAAAAAACTTTTTAAAAAAACAGAAATTAACAATGTTACAAATGAAGAAATAAAAAAAGATTTTAAAGAAATGAAAATTAGAAATGATGAGTACATTGGTATTGTTCGCGAAAAAGAAAGATTAAAAAAACATTATGATTATTTAATGGATTTATTAAAAAAATATGGTGGAGAACCAGCTTCTGTTGAAGAAGCAATACTCAAAAATGCGGCAGTAGTATCAATGCTTATCACTAAAAGTGCTCTTATAAGAGAAGAAAGTCGTGGTGTTCATCAGAGAATGGATTATCCTCTCGAAAATCCAGATTTCAGGGGACATATAATACTAACTGACATTGACAAGCATGAGATAATTAGTGTAAAATAAAAAGAGTAGAGATAGTTTTAACAATTTTGAGGGGGTGAAAATGAAAACTATGACAAAAAAAAAATCAGACCTTCATAAAAAATCTGAGCATTCTAAAAAAAATCCTGGAAGAAGAAAAATTCTTTTATCAGTAAATTATAATGATAGAAATTCCGAAAATATAAAAGAGGTATTGAGAGAAATATATTTCGGAGCTTAATTTAATGTCATTAAAATCAAATAAAGTTTTTATTCGCAAAATTTTAGAAATTTCTTTATTTCTATTTATATTTCTATTTATTTCAGGTTGTGCTGAAAGTGGGGGAATTTCCAATAGAACAGGTGTAACTGATTTTACTGGGGATAGAAGTTCTGAGTTTGAAGATTCAAACGGAAGAATGGCTTTAAATGAAATATTGCTCAGCATTCCTGATGGAAACTGGGATGAAAAAAAGAGCGCTCCTGAAATTCAACTTATTTTCTCATATCCTTCTTCATGGTCTGTAAATCTTGATTTAATGGAAAAAGCACCTAATAAAAGAGAAGTGTGGTATAAAACTGCTCCTACAAGTTCGCCGATTGCAATGGCAAAACCCGGTGATAAAGTTAAAGTTTTACTTGTTCAGGATTATGAAACAATTGAAGAAACAGAAATCGTTTTAACTGAAACAGATTTTGACAACAATAAAATATATCTCAGTATATATTATTTCTAAAAATATGATTAATTTTTTAAATAAAAAAATATTATTTTTAATATTTTCAGTGATATTTTCAAACATAATTTACAGTGCCGACTTTGAAACTCTTTATTTTACAAGACTTGTTTTCCTGGAATGGAGGGTTTTTGGTGAAATAAAAACACAGGATTATGGTGAAAAAATAAAAAATCTTGAAATAGCTACATGGAATAAAGAGTTTCCATATCTTTCAAGATTTACCAGAATTAAAAAACTTCTGGAATTTTATTTTACTGATTATGGACATATAAAACCTGTAAACTGTTATCTCAAAGATGGCAGAAGAATAAGATTCAGAATTAAAGAAGGAATACATTCAGGGCTTGATAATGAAAAAATTGTAAAGGTTGTGCTTGATGAAGATGTTTATGATGACAGATTTCTTGTTCTTCCAAAAGGACTTGAAGGAGAGATGGAAATTACAAAAATAACTTCTAAAAGACCGCTTATGAAAAATGGAAAAATTGAAGCGAAAATTACATTTTTGAACGGCTGGGATGGAACCAGAATAATATTTGATAATGAATTTGAATTGGCAAATAAACCAACTCTTAACCCTCTTTTTGGCGGAATAGGTTATCTGGTTGCTGGAATAAGAGGTGGATTAATTCTTTTTGCTGGAACATATCCGGAAGATATTTATATTAAAAATAACAAGACTTTTTATATAAGAACTGATAAAAACATAAGATTGTGGGGAATTGGCTGGAAATAAAAAAAGCCAGCAAATCCAGAGGATCTGCTGGCTTTAATGTATAAAAACTACATAGTTGGAGGGGTCGCAACTAATACTATTTCAAGATCTTCTTTACCAATGTTTTCAATTTTATCGAAAAGATGTGATGGAATGTAGAATGTATCATCTTTTCTAATATGATAATCGTTAATTTTGTTTTTAAGTTTGATAATACCCATGCCTCTTAATACATAACCAAATTCTTCGCCAGTGTGTTTGTAATCTTCTTTTGTAAAAGACTGACTGTTAGGGATTCTTAAATGCAGAGGCTGCATTTTTTTTGTCATTGTTGCATCAACAAGGTTTTCAGCAATAAGTTTGTGGTTTTTTAAACCAATTCTTGTTCTCTGAGCCATTGTAAAAACAACTTCAGGTGTTGATGTGTCATAAAGGAAAAAGCTTGCAAGTTCTGTGTCTAAAACTCTTAAAATAGCTTTAAGTGTTTTTAAAGATGGGTCAACAACGTTTCTTTCGATCTGTGAAACAAGGGCCTGAGAAATTCCAGCATTGTCAGCTAAATATTTCATTGTGTACCCTTTATCATTTCTGATTTTTCTTAATTCTTCACCAATATTCATTATAGCCTCCGTTCAAAATGGATAGTTTAATTCTTCAATATTGATTATATAGGTAAAAAAAATAAATGTCAAGCGCTTTATTTCTTATTAATTAAAAAGCCAAAAAAGACAAATAGGTAATTAAAAACCGCTTATTTTAAATACTTTTATTTTTAAGGTCACAGGTATTTCAAAAAATAAAGAAAAGTTATACAATTAGAAGCGCGAGATAAACGCGAAAGAAACGCGGATAGAACGTGAATGAAACAGTGAGTAAGATTGGAGTGTAAATGAATAAAATTCAGGTTTCTGTTATAGGTGGTGCAAGTTTTGACAAAAAAAATGAAATAATTGCCTATCAGCTTGGGCAGTTGATTGCTCAGAAAGGTTATGTTCTTGTATGTGGCGGTTTATGTGGGGTTATGGAAGCAGCTGCCAAAGGCGCGAAAAGTGAAAATGGTATTACAGTCGGGATTTTACCTGATTATGATAAAAAGTCTGCAAATCCTTATATTGATATTGTTATTCCAACTGGTTTGAATCACAGTCGCAATATAGCAGTAGCCTCTTCCGGTGATGTTGTTATTGCGGTTGGTGGAGAATATGGAACTTTATCTGAGATATGTTTTGCTTTGAAATTAGATATTCCTGTTATAACAATCAATTCGTGGGATATACCGAAATTAAGAACAATTAAGGCTGAAACGCCGGTTGAAGCGTTGTCGTTAGCAGAATCGTTTATTTTGAAAGAAAGTTAGTTGCATCCCATTCTGATGGAAAAATCGGAACCAGCAGCTGTAGAGAGGTAATATTAAATAAAGTTTCGACAGGTTTTGTAAGTGAGCAGAATGCGATTTTATGACCAGATTTAAGGAGTTTATTATATAAGCCAACAAATTGATTTAGAGCAGTTGAGTTAAGATATATTAGTTGATTCATGTTAAAAATAATTTTTTTCTTTCCACTGGATTCTAAAAGAGTTTTAATTTCATTTTCAAAAAAACCTGTATCTTCGACATCGTATGAGCCGATAGGGAAAACAATAATTAAATCGTTGTTTTCGTCGATTTTGTGGTCAATATTCATAAAAGTAACCCCAGTTTAATTATTTTTTTATTATTACCCACTATTAATATTATATTCAATTAAAATAGCTCTTGTCAAATTTATTTTTAATTACTAAAAACGACAAAAAAGACACCGTGACCATAATTTGTTTTAGAATTGCTGTAAATAAGTATTTTAAATTGTATAAAAAAAAATTTTTTGGTAAAATTAATCAAATTAACTGACATAATAATTTTTAAACTTTTAATACGGAGGGGTATATGTTTACTGTGAGATTATGGAAAAAATTTGATAAAACAGTTAAATTCAAATTTACAATCAATAACGAATCGGGGATATACGAGGTGATTGGTAGTAATTTGAAATCAGTAAATTATTTTCCGTTGAATTTTCCTGTAAATAAATATTTTTTTGAGCTATGTGTTGATGAAAGTAATCAGATGAATTTTTCTGTTGAAATCAAACTCAGTTCAGGACATAATGCAGCTCTTGAATTTATAATTGAAGACGGGAAAGTTTATCTTCCAAACTCAATTCCGCTTGAAAAACTTCCTGAAAAACTTGAAAATTCTCTTATGGAAGAAAGAAAACAGATAGCCTGTGAACTTTTTATGTCAGATGAGGATTTTGCAGCGACACTGTCTGAAAAAGATAATTTTGAAGAATTGATTGAAAAAGGCGAAGAAATGGCAAAAGAAGTTGCACTTAAAACAATATATATTGATGATGAAGACATTGCTTTGCAGTTAATAAATTACTTTGTTACAGCTGCACCGGATTCTGTGCAGAATCAGATATTGAATAGATAAAAAAATGGAGAGTGTTTTAATGATGAATAATGAATATAATTTTTCAGAAATTGAAAAAAAATGGCAGAAATACTGGAAAGATAATAAGTTTTTATACACAGAAGAAAATAACTCAAAAGAAAAAATGTATGTGTTAACACAGTTTCCTTACCCTTCAGGTGACGGGCTTCATATGGGACATACAAGGGTTTATACAATAGGTGATTTGCTTGCAAGATATTATTATATGAATGGTAAAAATGTTTTGTCGCCTATGGGTTGGGATTCTTTCGGACTTCCGGCTGAAAATGCTGCAAAAAAGCGTGCAGTTGCACCAGATAAATGGACTTTAGCAAATATTGATAAAATGAAAGATCAAATGGCAAAACTTGGTTTATGTTATGACTGGTCAAGAGAGGTTACAACCTGTCTTCCTGATTATTATAAATGGACTCAGTGGTTATTTATTCAGTTTTTAAAAAATGGACTTGCATATAAAAAAGCATCAAAAGTAAACTGGTGTTCAACATGTGAAACCGTGCTTGCCAACGAACAGGTTAAAAATGGTCAATGTGAATACTGTGACAGAGAAGTTGAAAAAAAAGACCTTGAACAGTGGTTTTTTAAAATAACAAATTATTCTCAAAGTCTTTTAGAAGACCTTGAAAAACTTCCGTTATGGCCTGACCGTGTAAAAACAATGCAGGCAAACTGGATAGGTAAATCCACCGGAGTTGAGATAGATTTTTCTGTTGAAAATTCAGATGAAAAAATAAGAGTTTTTACAACAAGGGCAGATACTGTTTTTGGGGTAACTTACGTTGTGCTTGCTCCAGAACATCCACTTGTTGAGAAGCTTTCTAAAAATTCTCCAAATAAAGATAAAATTAAAGCATTTGTTAATGAAACGCTTAAAACATCAGAATATTTAAGAATGGCTGATGATTTTGAAAAAAAAGGAATAAATCTTGATGCTTACTGTATTAATCCGCTGAATGGGGAAAAAGTTCCTCTTCTTGTTGGAAACTATGTAATATATGATTATGGAACAGGAGCTGTAATGGCTGTTCCGGCACATGATCAGAGAGATTTTGAGTTTGCAAATAAATATAATCTTCCTGTCAAAATTGTTATACAGAATAAAGATAAATCGCTTGAACTTTCTTCAATGAAAGAAGCATTTACAGAAAAAGGAATAATGGTTGATTCCGGCGAATTTGATGGACTGTCTTCTGATGAGGGAATAGAAAAAATTGCTTTAAAGGCAGAAAAAAATAATTATGGTGGTCAGACAATTAATTTCAGACTCCGTGACTGGCTTATATCCCGTCAGAGATACTGGGGAGCACCAATTCCTGTAATATACTGTGATAAATGCGGAGCTGTTCCTGAACAAGATGAAAATCTGCCAGTACTGCTTCCTGATGTAACAAAAGTTGATCTTCAGGCTAAAGGTAAATCACCACTTGCTTCCTGCGAAGAATTTGTTAACACAGAATGCCCTCAGTGTGGTGGCAAAGCAAGAAGAGAAACTGACACAATGGATACATTCATCTGTTCATCCTGGTATTATTACAGATATCCAACAGGACAGAGCGACAAAATTGCAATAGATAAAGAAAAGGTAGATTACTGGTGTCCAGTAGATAAATATATAGGTGGTATAGAACATGCTATTTTACATCTTCTTTATTCAAGATTTTTTGCAAAAGCGTTGAAAGATTTTGGAATAATAAAAGAAGATGAACCATTTAAACAGCTTATAGCCCAGGGAATGGTTAATCTTGACGGTTTTAAAATGAGTAAATCAAAAGGGAATGTTGTAAATCCTCTTGATATGATTGACAAATATGGTGCTGATACAACAAGATTATTCATTCTTTTTGCAGCACCACCTGAAAAAGATATTGAATGGTCTGATGATGGAATTCAGGGCTGTTTCAGATTTTTAAGAAAAGTTTATAATATTTTTAATCAGGCATTACCATATTATGATAAAAATAGTGTAAAAACTGATTTTGAAAATATGTCAGATGACCTTAGAACGGTTTATAGAAAACTTCATCAGACAATAAAAAAAGCAACTTATGATATTGGTGACAGACATCAGTTTAATACAGCAGTAAGTGCTTTTATGGAATTTTTTAATGTTTTTTCACCATTTATAAGTAAACTTGAAGATAATGTTGATGATATGACCAAAGCAGTAATTTCTGAAAGTGTTGTTGTAATGGCAAAAATGCTTTCACCATTTACACCTCATTTAAGTGAAGAACTTTATCAGGTTCTGGGATTTGAAACTTCTGTTTTTGAAACAAGCTGGCCTGAATATGAGGAAAAATACTGTATTGAAGATCAACTTGAAATTCCTGTTATGATTAACGGAAAACTGAGAGATAAACTTTTTACATCTCACAGTTCCACAGCTGAGGAAATAAAAAAAGCTGCAACCGAGCTTTCAAATGTGAGTAAGCATATTGAAGGTAAAAACGTTGTAAAAACCATTTATGTTCCAGGAAAACTTGTAAACTTTGTAATTAAATAAAAAAAGAAAGTAATAAAGTAATAATGAGAGAGCAGCAATTCTCAGTTAAATTGAGAATTGCTGATGAGAGAGATGATAATATTAGTCATCTCTCTTTGTTTTTATTGAAACAATATATGTTTAATCAGGTATTATTATAGAGGATAATATGGATAAAATAACCCGAGACCTTATAAAAAATATACCTGACAAAAAAGTTAAATTAAAATATCTTGCAATGTATCTTAATAATATTGTGGCTGTATCATACAGAACAGCAACAGCAGGAATATGTCACAATATGCCTGAAAATCGCATGCAGACAAAAAAATACATTGATTTTTCATCCTATATTGGAAAACCTTGTGATTTGTTAATAAATGAACTTTCTGATTCTGATAATATGCTTCACAGAGCAGTTTTATATGCTGTAATTAACAGTCTGACTCCGCTTCCTGAAAAAGCAGAAGAAAAAAATGCTTTTGATTTTCTTTCAGAAGAATATCTTGAATCAAGAAAAAGTGTTTTTATTGGTCATTTCCCGCGTGGTGAAAAATACAGAGAAAAAGGATTTAAAGCTGATATAATTGAGATGAATCCTTCAGAAGGCGATTTTAAATGGGGAGAAGCAGACCATATTCTTGCTGAGGCAAATGTTGTTTTTATCACAGGGATTACTCTATTGAATCAGACTTTTTCTGAAATAATTAATAAAACCATTAAAGCTGAAAAAAGGATATTAACAGGACCTACAGCACCACTATCTGAAAAAATGTTTGATTATGGAATAGATATAATCGGAAGTATAGAAATTCTTAATTTTGATAAAATGGAAACTTACTGGCGAATGGGTGGTTCTGGGATGAAACATGCTCCTGAAAACTCAATAAGAATATTAAGCCTTGCAAAATAATCAGAAAAAATTAGTAAACCCTAAAAAAATATTCCGCAGTTAAAGATTTTTCGGATTACTGATTACTGTTTTTAAGATTCACCCGTGTTTTAAAAAACGTTGACTTTCTAATTTCAAAGGTTTAAAATAAAATCAATTATTATATTTTTCTCGTATGTATATATTCTAATTTAACACTCATAAATAATAACCAGCGAGGGTTTTTATATGAAAAAATTTATTTCTCTATTTATTTTTCTGATTATCTTTATTTATGCTGAAAGCAGTGTTCAAATTCAAAATATGCTTGAAATACATAATCAAATTCAAAATCAGTTAAATACATATAATCAGAATTTAATTATTGAACAAGAAATTAATAAAAAAATCACTCGTAATTTTGAACAGAATTTTAATACTTTAGATTCATTAATTGAAATAACAAATAACACACTTTTATTTCTTGACTATGCTGAAGATGAACAGACATATCAAAGTGTGGAAGGTTTATATAATTATCTTTTAAATTCACTTTCAGAATATTCAGAAAATTTAGCAGAAAGAATTGTTGATGAAATAAAAAACAGAAATTATATACCCATAAATATATATTATGAAAAAATTAAAGAAAGAAAACAAGTTATTTCAGGGTATTATTTTCTAAATCAGGCAATTTATGAAAAACTTGAAAGAAACGCTTTAAATAGACAGATAATAGCACACCTTGAATATTTTAATAAAATAATAAATTCAACAAGCTGGATATCAAACATTGGCAATAAACTTAAAGAAAGTATTCAGAATTATGGTAATAAAACAGCATTATGGCAGGCAACACTACTTTGGGAATACACTGAACATAATGACAGTAAAAAATATAAAAAATGGTCAAAAATTGTAGATAAAGCCTTTGTATTGTATGGATATTTAAATAATAAATTCTGTATAGACAAAAGAGCTGATGAACCAACCCCACAGGATATTTATAGCGAAGCAAATGATGCTTATTATGATGGTAATTACAGCCTTGCAATTTCAAAGTTTAATCAGGTGATTTCAATGGATTATTATTTTGCAACACAAAATGGCTGTTATTATTATATTGGAAGATGTTACAGAGAATTATCTCAGTATAGCAGTGCTTTCAATTATTATAAGGAAAGCATGCTGAAAGATTCAAAAGAACCTTATCAAAAATATAGTTATGATGATATAAAAAGTATGTATTTATACGATATGGGTAAAACAGAAGCAGTTTATTTAGAATTTGATGTAAAACTCAATAATTTATTATCTATCGGGGTAACAGATTCATGGATATTAAATGATATAAGAATAACTATGGCTGAAATTTATGAAAATCATTTATACAGATTAGATGAAATACCAGATAACAGAAAAAAAGAATATCTTTATACAGCAATAGAAAAATACAGAGAATATATAACAAATTACAAACCCGAAGGGTCAGATTATTCATATCATGCAACAGTTGACGAAGCAGAATTAAAAATAGCTGAAATTTATTCTAATAAATTATTAAAATTTGCTCAGGATAATAATGAAAAAGAAGAATTGTATTTAAAATCAATAGAAATATGCAAAAAGGTTATTGAAACGGGTATGGTAGAAAGTGTTATTGAGAAAGCATATTCAAAAATAACTTCAGATTACTGGAGTGTGTCAAATCTTTTTTCTTATTTTGTGTATGCTGAAAGGGAAAAAAAACGAATATATCTTGAAACTGGTGTTTTATTTGGTGAAACTTATATGCAGACATATATAAATGGTAAATATAATAAACAGATAGCCAATCAATTAGGGTCTAATAATTATATACTGATTTTTTCATATTATCTAAGTGATAGCCCAATGCCTTATGAAATTGAAAAAAAAGGGCTGGATTCAATAAAATGGTATAAATATGTTGCTGATAATGCTGAATATCCAAGCGATATATATATTTACTATACTTTTAAATCAACAACATTAGACACACTTGTAGAATATTTTGATTTAATAGAGATGGATGATAGTTTTACTCAAAAATATTTAAATCAAAGTATAGATTTTCATTCAAGAATACTTTCAGGTGAAATTGATACAGGTGGATTTGTAACTAAAAACAGTGCATTTGAAAAAATCGGACATTGTTTCAGCATAAAAAAAGAATATACTAATGCCATAGAAAATTATAAAAAAGCACTGGAACACAACCCTGATTCAAAAGAAGCTAAAGAACAACTTGCAGAAGTATATATAGAAATTGAAGAATTTGAAAAAGCTGAAATTCTTCTTAACGAACTTTTAAATAATACAGTTAACTGGGCTGCATATGATAAATTAGGTGATATTTATTATATAAAAAAAGAGTATAATAAAGCTTATCAATATTATTTAAAAGCTGATGAAAGCGCCGATTATCTTGACTTTTATCCAAACATCCAAGGAAAAATTGCAAAAACATTATGTAAATTAGGTGATTATAATAAATCATTAGAAAAAATGAATGAATTACTGGTAGGATTTTTTGATACTAAATTCTGGTTAAGTGATAAAGAACTTGAAAAAGATAAGTCTTTATATCAGGATTTACTTAAAATAGAAATAACTCCAGCAATATATGAAATGGATATAAATCAGACAATTACGCTTACAGCTCAGATAACATATCCAGATTCAAATGAGCCTGAATTCAAAAACAAAGACAAAATAACATGGAACTGGGAATTAAAAAATCCAGAAAATTTTACCTTAATACAAAATCCTGAGAAACCATTTACAGCAGAATTAAGATTTTTTGGCGAAATATTTACCCCGCCAGATATAACTGTAAAAGCAAAATTTAACATAGATGAAGTTTTTGGAGATAGAAAAAATCATAGAATAGTGTCAAAAGAAATAGAAATAACAGGTAGAATGGAAGAATTAATAAAAGAAGTAAAAATAATATCCCATAAAATAGGTAGCTCTGAAGAAACAATACCTTCAGATGAACATATTACCTGCGATTTTAACGATAGAATACAGCTGACAGCAATAATTAAAACAAAAACAGGACAAAACACAATCTGGTTTGTTCCTCCTGGATTTCTGTATAACAAAATAAAAATAGAAAATAAAGAATATAAAATATATGCCAAACCAGTAAATGACGAAAGAGAAATTCAGGTTGTAAGATGGAACAGTAGCAATAAATTAAATATTAATTTTGTATGGAACAAAATTACACCAAGAGACAGACATCAAAATATAAATTTGAATAATTTAATATCCCCATCCAATGATGAAACCCAGCTTTATCCATTTTATGTAAATCCATGGTCAGCGAATCCAAGGTATAATTATGGATATATAGAATATGAAGAACAATTAATAAATCAAGGTGAAAATTTATGGAACATAAATGCTGTAACAGAGGCAGGCACAAACTGGTATAATGTAAAAGTGGAATTAAAAAGAGAAGAAAGAAAAATAATAGGACAAAAATATTCAAGTGGAAAATTTGGAAAAAGAACATATAGAAACTTGAATAATTTAGAAGCTGAATATGATTTAATTCAGGATTATTATGTAGAAACCCATGGAACAGTAACAAATGATGCAGCTGGAATATCTAAGAATGTAATGAGAGTATCTCGAAGAGGGAATTACGAAAACGACTTTATAAATGAAATAGCAGCATATATAAATGTGCCTTATGTATTAGGAGCAGGACCAGCTCCATTAACAACTGAAGTAGTAATTTCACCTGAATATAATCAGACAGAAACATATAAAGCAGCAGACTGTTCAAAACTGCCAATAGGAGCATGGAGACAACTTTATAAAGGAATAACAACAGATTTACCAGATTATGTAAGTGCAAATACAATAGCAAATGCCACAGGAAGAACAATAGATTATGAAAAATACTGGGAATTTGCCATGACAGACGGGCAAATATACAATGACCCTGCAATGACA
>JBAZDD010000017.1:0-19538 GCA_041654635.1 Candidatus Muiribacteriota bacterium | reverse complement strand
TTACATTACCTGAAGAAACTGGATTTTTATTTATTGTTAAACTGAAAGTCTGTCCATCGTCTATTATAAAATTAGCATTTAAATTTACCTCTTGTGCAGGCATAACAAGTGTTGTTATTTCCGAAGTATCGCTGCTGATGAAATCGGTATCGCCTGTCCAGTTTAGAAATCTGTATCCAGCATCTGGTATTGCTTGTATTGTTAAATTTGTTTCAATTAAATATTCACCATTATAATTATCTGCTAAAATTCCATTTAGACCTGCAGTAACAGTTAATTCAAATTTTTGAGTTCCATCAATAATAAATTCTGCTGTTATTGTTTTGTTTGAAGTAACATTTGTATCTGTTCTTGGATTGCTTGTTAGTCCATCGCTCCATTGAACAAATGCATATCCTGTATTTGGTACTGCTGCTACAGCTGTTCCGTTTCCGCCATGATTTATTGTTTGTGTTGTTGTTCCTGTAAGGCTTCCACCAGTTCCCGCAATATATGTCAGTGTATATTGATTTATTGCAAAATTTGCTGTCAAGCTTATATTTTCAGCTGGCATTTTTACTGTTACCGTTGGGTTATTTTCAGTGCCTGTTATTATATGTTCAATATCTCCAGTCCAGTTCACAAAATGATAACCTTCTTCTGCTACAGCTGTAATAATCTGTTCGTGATTTTCTTCATAACTTCCATTCCCGGTTACATTTCCTGAATTAACTGGATTTACTTCAAGATTAAGTTCGTATAATTCAACTGGCTCAGATTGAACGTTTATTTCAAATACATGTTCAGCTTTGCCACCTTTTTTATCTGTTACTGTAATCGTTACTTCATAACTTCCAGCAGTTTCTGCTGTCCATTTTACTGTATTATTTATGCTGAATCCTAAATTGCCTCCTGTTGCTTTCCATTCAAAATATAGTAAATCTTCATCTTCATCCTGTGCTGTTACTGTTAATGTCAGTTCTTCATTTATTTCTGCTGATACTGGATTTAATGGATTTACTGTTATTATCTCTGGATTACTGTTTAAGAGATATATATTATTTACTGTTACATCTGTTCCATTCTGTATGTTGCTTGCTGTTACTGTTACTGCCTGTCCATCATTTATTTTTAATCCTTTGCTTGCATATACTGCATAAACTCCTTCAGCTATGAAGTTTATTTTGTAATATCCATTTATGTCTGTTATTCCTGTTTCAAGTGATGTTAATTCTCCACTTTCTGTATAGACTAATACTACTGCTTCTTCTACTGGTCTTGTTTCTTCTATATCAAAATATACATATCCTTCAAGTGATACAAATCTGTTATCTTCTCCCGGCATCATTTTTATTGTTGCTGCTGTTGTTGTCTGATTTGCAGTAACAACTATATCTTTTACTGAATTTGGTTCAAATTCTGGATAGATTGCATTTACTGTATATGTGTTTTCTAATACTCCTGTTATTTCATACTGTCCAGTTGCATCTGTTTTAACTGCTTTTGTTCTTTCTTCTCCATATGCTGCATAAACTACAACATTTTCCATGGGTTTTTCTGTTATCCCATTAATTACTGTTCCTTTTATTGTTCCTTTAGTAATTTCTGTCAGTTCAACTGTTACACCAGTTTTAACCCATGTTACAAAAGGTGTTGTTTCTTTTAGATAACTTACTGTTATTATTCCTTCATAATATTCTTCACTTGGACTTCCATAGTTTTCAATGTATATGAAGTTATATTTTACTTCTGCTGTATTTCCGATTACTTCAACAGAAGCTTGAGATAGTGTGAAAAAGTAACTTCCTGGTGCTCTTCTTATAGGACTTTCACTTGGAAGTGTGCCATTAATTTCTGTTATTATAATATCTTTTAATTCATTTCTTGTTGGTGCAAGTGATATTATTTCTGCTATTTCTTTTTGACTTATTTCTCCTGTTAGGTTTGATACTGGATTGTTTTTACTTCCTGAACAACCTGTTAATACAATAACTGTTAAAACAATAAACAATAAAGCTTTTTGATACAAATTACTTTTAAACATTTTCCCTCCTGATGTTTAAATATTACAATTTTTAGTATTAAATATAATTTTCATACACCCAAAAATTATATTTAGACGTATTGATACATTACGTAAGATTATAATGTCAACGTTACAATTTATATAAAATAAGATAATAGTTTGATAATTCTTTCTATTATTGGATTTATTAAAAGAAAAAATTTTAAACTTCAAAAAAATGAAATGTTTTTAAATTTTAAGTAGATTTACTTTAATTTAAGATGATTTTATTAAGATTTTAATGAATATTTTAAACCTTGATATACCGGTGACCATTAAAAATTAAAAACATTTAAATATTCGCAAATTCAAGTTTTAAGTGCAAAGTTTTTTTCAAAAACTCATTTAAATCCAAACTAAGCAAGAAAAATCAAGAACTTTAAACTGTTAAAAGCTTATTCAAAGCTAAAGAGTAAATTGCCGGGTGGTTAGTGTGCAGAGGGCTTCCAAATTGTTAAATTGAAGCTTTTCCAATTTCAATTTGGGAAACTGCACCGACACCAGGACCCGGAACAACGTGTGTATTTTTACTATAAAATGGTGAAACAGTTTAATGTTTTTAAACATTTGATGAGCGATATTGTTTTTGTTCGATATTTTATGGATGAAAAAATAACAGCCGTTACCCGGAGAGTATCTGGATTTGGTAAAAAACCGAAAGGCAAAAAGCATTAAACCATTATGAAAAAAATTCACTGAGAATTGCTGCTCAATCATGCAGAGAACATTTAACTTTATTTTTTTCGTAAATTATATATTCCCCGCCAAGAGGACAAGAAGGTATTTCAAATTCTTTGTCATCAAGAACCATTCTGATTTTAAAAATCGAATCTTCACTGAAATCTCTTATTATTTCAGAAGTCCTTATCTCATAAAACTGAAGCACTTCATTTATGTATTCTTTATTATTCAGACAATCCTGCTTAGCTTTAGCATTATATTTAACTTCAAAATGTATATAGTTAAAATATAGAAATACACTTATAAAAACAAGAGCAAGAGAAACACCTGCAAATATTTTAAAAATATCTGTTCCTGTTTTTAAAATAGTTTTTTTTGCACTTTTTCTTTTTTCAAGAATAAAAGAATGACAGAAAGGACATTTTATAGCTCTGTCATCAATTTTTGACTGACAATATGGACAATTCATACTTCAACCTTTCTTCTGGCCAATTTTAAGGAAAATTTCAGCCTGAGCAATTTTTTTATCCATTTTATTAACAATATCTTCAACCACTGCTCCACTTAATCCAAAAAACTCAATAATATGCGGTTCAATTGCAGGTTGCTTTTTATCACCTTTATATCCAATACCTTTAAGTTTGCAAATATGGTCTGAAACATTTACACATGCTGCCAGATCATCAATTTTGCCTGCAATCATCGGGGAGTGATGCAGTGCAACTGTTCTTGTAACAAGCTGTGGGATTTTCCATTTTTCTGTTACCCATCCACCAATCTGAGCATGATTTATTCCATCAAGCACACTTTCTTCTGCTTCCCATGAGTAAACATCATTTGAATTTATTACTGCCATAATTTGTGCAAATTTGTCCTGAAAATATTCTGACAGAATGATTTTACCTATATCATGAATAAGTCCACAGATAAAAGCTTCTTCAGGTTTTGCATATTTTATTTTTTCAGCAAGAATTTTTGCACCTACCCCGACCCCCAGTGAATGTTTCCAAAATTGATTTATATCAAGCTGACCTGTTGAGCTGAGTTTATCAAAAACTGTAAGAGAAAGTGCAATATTTCTAATATCTGCAAAACCCAGAATTACAAGCGCTTCGTTAATTGTGGTAATTTTTCGTGGAAAACCGTAAAAAGGAGAATTTACAATTTTTAAAATATTAGCTGATAAAGTAAAATCACTTTCCACAACTTTAGAAACATCTTTTACAGAACTCTTTGGATTTGATGTTACCTCCAGTAGTTTAGTTACTACCAGAGGCAACATATTAAGATTTTTAATATTTTTTATTTTTTCAAGAAGTAGGATTTTCATCCATTTTTCTCTCTCATTTTAGCAAGTAATTCAAGTTTTGTATTTACTTCTTTATATTCGGCTTCATTCTCGTTTAAAAGATTTAAAGCATCATTATAAAATTTGAAAGCAATTGATAATTTGTTTGCTCCCATGAAATCATCACCGATTAATTCATAAACCATGGATAAATCACGGCGTGAATTGTTATATTCTGCCATATATTTATTACCAGAACCAGGATTATACGGATTTACATCGGAAAAACCGAATTTAAAAAATAAATCTGTTGCATTTTCAAATCTTTCTATTGCTTTTTCAAGAACTTTTTCTTTATCTGTTCTCTGCCCTTTAAATCTGTCTTCTAATACTTCTTTTTTAATTTTTTTGTATAAATTTTCAATTTCTTTTACATCATCACTTGCAAAATCGTCAACAATAGCTCGGGCATATTCAAGTTCTTCAACTGCTTCTTCATACTTTTTTGAAGTAACATATTTTTTAGCACTGGACATATATTTTGATATAAGTGAATGTTCAATTTCTGACAATTTCTGTTTTAGAGATTCAAGTTCTTCTTTCATAACTGAAAAATTTTTCAATGTATCATAAGCTTCTTTAAATTCAACATAAGCTTCTCCATAATCTTTACTCTGAAGAAATTCTTCCCCGGAAGTCAGATTTTGAGAAACCATTTCAAGAAGATTTTCTTTCTCAAATACAGTTTCAACTTCTTTAATTTTTTTCTCTACTTTTTTTATTTTTGCTGAATCTTTTGTTAAAAGCAGAACTGCATTAAATTCATCAATAGCTTTATTATAAATTTTATCATCATAATAATTTTCACCATACTGAAAATGAACATCAGCCAGATTTTCAGAACATAGAGCTATTTTTTCTGTGATTTCAGATTTAAGTTTTCTACCAATGTTTCCAGCAGCGTTTAATGCTTTCTCATATTCAAGCTTTGCAGAAGCAAAATCTTTACTGTTTAAATAGTTATCTCCACTTTCTAAAAAATGTTCATAGTTAAAAAACATTATTCCTCCTGATTTTTTTCATTCAGCACATTCAAAATGAAATTCAAAGCAGTTTTATTTTTTTTTCAAGATTGCTGTACAAATCTTGTAATTCTGAATCAATATTACCAGAATCAAGCATGAGAAAAAGCTCTTTTGCTTTTCTGAAATCTCTTAATCTGTATCTTGCATAACTTTCAAGCAAAATCAGACTGTCAAAATCTTCTGGAAAAACTCTTATTGTTTCTCTGACAAGATTAATTAAACGATTCCAGTCACTGTTATAAAAATGAATTAATCCTAAATTAATATAAGCATTTTTATACTCAGGATTTAAATTTTTAGCTTTCTCAAAATAATTCCACGCTAAATTATATTGTGTTTTTTCAAAAAAAACAACCCCGATATTATTAATTACTCCATAATCATCTGGATTTTCCTTTTCCAGAGCAAGAAAAATTTCAAGTGCACTATCTAATTGATTGTTTTTTAATAACTCAACACCATATTCAAAATTAGTACATAAACTTTTTACAGAAAAAATAAAAAGTAGAAGAAAAAATAAAATGAATTTTTCAGAAAGATAATCTGAGTCTTTCAACCGCAAGTCTTGCCTCCTCTTTCTGTATAAAGTCAGTTTCTTTAGAATATATCTGTTCAAAAACTGAAATTGCATGGTCTTTTTTATTTAATTTAAAAAGAAGATAAGCCTGAAGACTAAGAACCTGAGAATCAACATTCCCTTCGTCCATATACTTTTGAAGCATTTCTAAAGCTGTTTCAGGGTCGTGCATCTGATTATATAAAACTGCCAGTTTATAATATATATCAGTATTGGCATTACCATTATTAATAAGTTCTTCAAAACTTTTAATTGCGGTAAAATAAAATCCATCATGATAATTTTGATAAGCGTCAGTTTCCAATTTTCTTTCAGCAAGAAAACTCCTTCTTTCCACTTCTTTTTTTTCATCAACCGGAGTATCTTTTTTTCTTATTCTTTCACTCAAAGCAGATATTTTTTCCAGTTTATTCTGCTCAATCTTTGTCTGAATAGCCGAAATCTTTACATCTTCAGTAATAGAATAATCTTCTGCTGGTTTTTTACCCTGTATTTTATCAAGTGTTGCCTGTGCTTTAGAAATCCACTCAGAGTCAGTATGCCTGTTAATAAAATTAACAAGGACGTCTTCAGCTTCTTTTGTTCTGTTCAAAATCAAAAGTGTTTCTGCATACATGTAAATAGAATTTGCAATTTCGTTCGAGTGTTTTGAAGAAGCTGTATTAATAATATTCTGAAATATTTCTGTAGCTTTTTCATAATTACCTCTGAAAAAATTAATGTCACCAATTCTATATAAAGCCTTGAAATACATTTCACTTTCTTTTTTCACTTTAGAATAAAGTGATTCAGCTTTATCATTTTCATGCATATCATGATAAATTTCACCAAGCATGTAATAAGAGCTGTTGATAAAAGGAGAAGAAGGAAAATTATTTATAATTATTCTGTAATATTCTTCTGCAAGGTCATACATATGCTTCATATGATATTCAAGTGCAATGGAATAAAAAATACTTTCAGAAGTTCTTCCATCTCTTAAATTGACATGTTTAAGAGTGTTTTGAGCATCGTAAATCCAGTAACTTTCAGGGAAATTTGCAAGAAATTTAAAATAATAGTCTGCCATTTTTTCAAAATTCTTTTCCATTTCATAAGTTTTACCAATAAAAAAGTATGAATCAGAAATTAATGGCGAATCAGAATATCTGTTAATTATTAAAGAATAATATTCCCTTGCTTTGATATAATTATTCATTTTTAGTGAACAGTCGCCAAGAAGATAATATGAAGCATCAACCCAGCTGTTATCAGGAAATTCTTCAACTATGAAAAGAAGCAATTCAGAAGCCTGCTGGAAATCTCCCTTTTCATATAAATCAACTGCTTTTGAATACATCTGTTCAGCACTTACAGATGAAAAAACAGAGAAAGAAATCAATAATATAAAAAAATTTATAATTATTTTTTTCAAAACAACTCCTGTTAATACTGGTAAAACTCGCAATATCAGGGTAGAATCAGACTGTTTCTGCATTCAGTTATGCAAAAACAGTCTGGAAACACCCTTTTAATAAAGGTCAGAAAGACTGTAAGCCGAATTCTGTTACGGTATTCATTAATCTGGAGCAATACTCTCATATTGCTTCTAGCAACCAACCCGGTGATTAAGGCGAGGCAGCCATCACCCTATTTGGTCTTGCTGCAAAAGGGGTTTACAAAGCCGACATATTACTATGCCGCTGGTGAGCTCTTACCTCACCATTTCACCCTTACCTTATAAATAAGGCGGTATTTTTTCTGTTGCACTTTCCGTCAGGTCACCCTGCCCGGGAGTTACCCGGCTTTTTGCCTCTGCAGTTCGGACTTTCCTCAGAATTACTTCTGCGAATACCCGTCTTTCTGATTTTTAAACCAGCTTTTTTTAAAAAACACTTCTCTTTCTTTATGAGAAAAACCGCATACTAAACAACTTTTAATAAATTCACGAACACCAGGAGAATTCCCACGTGGATATGATAAAACATTTTTTTCACTTCTCATAGTATTGCCGCACTGAGGACATCTATTTTTAAGATTATAATAAAAAACTGCTCCTATTATTATAGCCGTGAAGCTGAAAAATAAAGTCATCAAAGCAGTATTATCAATAAATCTTTTAAAAAACCGATTATCTTTTTCTACAACGTTATCTTTTCTAAGAAGAAATTCAGCTCTTGAAACATCAAGTACAGCTTTTTTAAGCTCGGCATTAATCTGACTTATAGCGGTTTTAATACCTTCAGATATAATATCTTTATATCTTTCATCCTGAATTTTACCTTCTTTTATAGAAATATTCATATAGTCATCAGCTGTCTGAAATCCATTTTTAATAGTATTAATAATTGAAGAACTGAAATCTTTTGTAAAAACAAAATCTAAATCTCGCGTATGAAGAAAATTAATTTCAGCTTCTTTTCTATAAATCGCAATTACTGCGGCATTCTGTTCTTTCAGATTATTTACTTCAATCCATTTCTGAAGAATAATTTTTGAAAAATCACTGGCTTTAAGACCATAAGAATCGTTTAAAGTAATAAGAAGAATTTTAATCTGGGTAGAATTACTTATTATCTCTAAAAGTTCTTTAATCTGAATTCTGTTTATAATTGGAATAAAATTAGCAATATCAACAAGATGTTCATCAACATTAACAAAATTTATTTCAATTTTTTTCTCAAAATTTTTCTGAAAATGATCCCAGACAATAAATCCACTGACCGAAATAAACAATATAAAAATCAATATTTTTAAAAACTTCATTAAATCCTTCTAAAAACAGGTTTGTCATTTTTACTCACAAGAATTTCAATAATATCATTTTTAATAGAATGTTCAAGAGCTTTTTTCATTAATATACTGAAATTTTCTTCAGTTTCAAAATGACCCAGACAAAAAACTGCCATGCCATTTTCCGCAGCAGTAAGCGCATCATGATAGCCAATTTCGCCTGTCACATAAAGATCAACTTTCTGATTCAGTGCCATTTTTACAAAAGAGCCGCCAGCTCCATTACACCATGCAATTTTTTTTAATTTACGATTTAAATCTCCTGCTGCCTTAAGCAAAGGAAATTTTTGATTAAGAATTAAACCAAAATCTTTTATAGAAATATCTTCTTCAAATTCGCCTGTTAAACCATATCCTGATTTTTCACCTTGGATTTCAAGAGTATAAATATCATAAGCCACTTCTTCATAAGGATGAGCTTTTTTCATTGAATTTATTACATTATCAAGTTTACTTTCAGGGCATACTGTTTCAATTTTAAACTCATCAACTTTTTCAAGTTTGCCAATTGAACCTATGTCAGGATTGGTATTTTCACCAGGCAGAAAAGTTCCATATCCTGCAAGATTAAAAGAACAGTCTGAATATTGACCTATATGACCAGCACCTGCTCTAAACATTGCTTTTCTGACTTTTTCCAAAGCTTTTTCAGGAACATAAACTGCTATTTTATAAATTTTTTCTACATTTGTTGATTTAAATACTCTGGTCTTTTTTATTTTATTTTTAATATCATCTGGAATAAATTTATCTGCAAAAGCAACATCAAAATTAGTGTGCATGGCGATAACTGAAATATCTTTTCTTATAAATTCATATAAAGCTGAAAAATCATTTTCTGTGAATTTTTTTGTCTCTCTGAAAACAGGCGGATGATGACATAAAACAACATCGACTTTTTTCTCAAATGCTTCTTTTGCAACATTTATATCAGCATTTAAACAGGTAAGAATTTTTTTAACTTTTTTGTCTCTGTTACCAACAATAAGACCAATATTATCCCAGCCTTCTGCAAGATGAAATGGTGCTATACTGTTTAATGTGTTTAAAAGATTAATAACTTTGAAATTCATAAATTGGATTTTCTTTTCAAATTTTTTCCACCATGGCGCTCCCTAGGGGATTCGAACCCCTGTCGCAGGCTTGAAAGGCCTGTGTCCTAGGCCCCTAGACGAAGGGAGCGTAGTGGTGGGCCCAACTGGATTCGAACCAGTGACCGCCCGGTTATGAGCCGGGAGCTCTACCAACTGAGCTATAGGCCCGTATAAGTTACGAGAATTTATATTAATATGAAACAGAAGAAATTTCAAGTTTTTCAGCAAATTACCAATGACCTATTATAAATTTCGTAACTGGTAGCTCCGTAATTGGTAACTTGGACAAAAGCTGAAAGTTCACATTTTTAACGGTTCATAAAACACGGAGCATATCAAGATAATAGCAACAATAAAACTAAAAAAAATCAATATATCCCCCGATATAATTTAAATTTATAGTATCAATATACAAAAAAACGGAATAAGTTCCATAGTTTAGCTGATATACATATGCAAGAGTTAGACTTTCTGGAAAAAATTCAGTTGGTGGTATATTTGGAAAATTGTAAAATTTTTGTTTCATATAATTATTTGGAATAACCCATTTTAGCTGAATTTTTCCCTTTAATACTGACCTATTATTTGTAGGTATAGTTTCATTGTATTCAAAAGAATTATTATCCCAATCATTTTTAAATAACAAATAAGTAATTAAAAAACTTTTTGATAAATAAAGAAATTTATATTTAAATAATTTATTTGTTTTTTTATAATCTATTGTCAAATTCTCAGGGATTTTAATTTTTGATAAAATTTTTCCGTTAAAATTTATCGGAATATAATAAAAAAAACTGTTTTTTGATATAAATAGGTTCCCTTCAATTAATAAATAGTTATTAAAATTTAAAATTAATTTTTCCTCTACATATAGATGATTTTCTTCCGTTGGTTCTAATAACAATTCAATAGAATCTGGTATTTTATTTAGATCAAATAAAATAAAACTCAAAAAATCAGTTTTATTATTTTTTTCTTCACCAAAAAAATTCAAAAATGAAGAATATGAATTATTATTTTTCTTATAAAATTTTATCGATTCTAAATATCCATTTTTATTAAATATCAAAACAAAAGAGTCAAATTTCACTTCATAATATTTTAGATTAAAAATTTCATTATATTTTTTTTTAATTTCTATTTTATTATTTAACATTGGAAAATCAATATTATTTTTAATAAAAAAATTTCTAAATAAAAAGATTTTTCTTTTAATATCATTTTCAATAAAAAATTTTTCTTCATCAGAAATCTGGAGTAATTCAGTTTTTTGTGCTTTGTCTAAATGAATTGTATTTAATTTATAAATAAAAAAATAATATGTTTCATTTATAAATATTAAAACTATTATTAATATTAAAAATATGGTTATTTTTTTCATTTTATATTAATTTTAAATTCTTCCCCTTCTTTTCTAAAGTCAACATAAAGAGGAGGGTTTAATAACATTTTTTCAGCATATAAATTAAGAATTGGGTCGTTTACATATTGCTTAGCCACCTCTTCATTAGAATTCTTAATTTGATTTTCAGAAAAATTTTCATGGATTAATTTCTTAAAAAAATACTTCCCTACTTTTGTTGATAACAAAGTATTGACATTTATATTCCAACCTATATAAATTCCATTATTTTTTTCAATTCCTAATTTGTCTATAAAGGGATTATTCATAAAAATTGGTGGCTTAGGATATATAGCTGGATTTTGATAATGATCGTATGAACCCAAAGCAGATAAACAACTATTTATAAAAACAAATTTCAAATTACAAAATGGCATTTCTGACCATGTTAATTTGTATTTTTTATTAAACCATCCTTCTAAAGATAAACCAGTTACTCCTATTTCCTCATTATAAGTTATATGTCCTTGATAGTATAAAATTTCTGCATATTTTATCCATTTAATAATGTCTTGTGTTGAAGTTGTATTAATAGCAACAATATTATATCCAGTATTATTATCATATTGTAATTTATCATAAATTCTATTTATATTTAAGCCAAATTCGTCAGCTCCGATTTTAAAATTTGAAAACAAACTATTAAATCCGTTTACAATAAAATAAATCCCTCTTGATTCACTATTTACTATGTGTTCGTTTACTCTCAAAGAAGAAATAGAAGGATACGGTAAATCATTATTAAAGTTATATTCAACTAAAAATTTTGTTTTTATTAGAGTATTTATTTTTAATACTTTATATTCTATTTCCCATATTATCGCAGTATTTTTTTCATAATCATTAGGAGCTGTACATAATGGTTCTGAAATATAAAAATTTGTATTTTCAATTTTTGTTAAATCAAGATTTAATACATCGATTTTATTTAAATCTTGATCCACAGAAGATAATTTTGCTTTTACATTAGATTTTTCATTTTTTTTATCAAAAATTTTCAATCTAAATAACGTATTAAAAGCAATAAACATATCAACTTTAATATCTTCAGCATCATTTTTATCCACAATAACATTTGAGGCTATTTTTTTGTTATCTTCAAGTTCAAATATTTTCAAATATAATTCTAATTCGACAGAGTCTTGCGTATTTTCGTATTTTACTAAAATTTTCGAATAATCTTCTTGGATAATTTCCAATGTGTGATTTCCATTTTCAGATTTAAACTTATCTTCAAATTTACATAATACGATATTATTCTTCCAAAAATAATTATTATCTCTGTAATCTAAAATTAAGTTATTAAAATTATTATCATAAGTAATATTAATTCCTATAGGCGGATCAACATATTTTGTAAGTAATCCGTCATTTTTACCATCCCAAGGAACCCATAATGGAATAAAAAATATTCTTTCACCTTTTTCGTTTACTATCATTATGGGGACTTCGTTCTGTCCGGTTAGTTCTACTGTACGGGATACAATGCGGTTCAGACCCCTCGCTTCTTTTACATCAAATGTTACTTTGGCTGTAATTATCGGCTCCATATAATCGCCTTCAAGCAAGGTAAATTCTATCTGATTTGAGTTATTTACTGGTTTTAATGTGTATTTTGTATTCCCATGCTGATAATATTCAACTCTTGCCCTTGTTGTTTTCTTACCTGTTCCTGACCAGCTCCATGTCATTTCTTCAAGGTCTGAAGTATTTATTGGGGTTCCATCAGGATAGGTTATTTTTGCTGTAAGTATTACCGATTCACCTGGATTAAGATTTTCAATTAATGGGGTTATGGTTATTTTTATAATTTTATCAGATAAGCTTTTACCATAATTAACTTTATCATCAAATAAATGGTATTCTGTCTTATAATAATTTGATAATAGTTTTTTGTAACCTTCAAATGCCTTACTATATTCTGCTATTTTTTCTCCACAAAGTATTAATCCAATATATCCATCTATTTTATAATCTTCTGAACCATTGTATTTTAATCCTTTTTCATAATATTGAAATGCTTCTTCAAAATTTCCCTGTTTTAAAAGTAGTTCTCCATGATAAATATTTCCCCCTGCTGTATCGTAATATTCTTTTATTGCTTTTTCAAACATTTGTTTGGCTTCTTCATAGTTTTCTTTTTGAGTTAATGCTCTTCCTTTATAAACAGCTCCAAACCCTTTATAATATGCTGGTATTGACAATTGTAAAAATTCATCTGCATTTTTTATACAGGAATCATAATTTTTAAGCTCATATTCATTTTTTAATATCATAAACCAGCTTTGAATATTTTGGGTTGTTCCTGAATTTGTATTGTTTTTGAGCCAGGTGAATGTTTTTAAAGAGTTTTCATAATCTTTAAGAATAAAATACAATCCTCCTGCATTATACATAATACTTTTCAGATTAGCATTTGTCGGGAATTCTTTTTTAAAAAACTCTGCTTCTTTTAAAAATAACATTCCATAGTATTTTGCTTTTGTTTCATTTATATTATTGAATTCCATATCTGCTGCATCAAGAAGTGCATAACATATTCTATATAAAATATTTGTTTTGTTATACTCATCTGCAAGATTATAATAAGTTTTTTTAAATATTTCATATTCTTTAATACTATTTTGAATAAATTCATCAATTACTTGATTATTTAATATGTCTTTGTAATTTCTCCAGTAATTAATTATAATTGTCACAATTTTATATTGAATCTGATATTTTTCATAAAAGTCTGAAAATTGGTCTGGATTTAATATACTGTGATTTTTTAAAATCTCTTGATATTCCGCTATTTCTATTTTTTTCCAGTGAACCGCTTTATCCATTTTGTTTTCATTTCTATATGTTTTTTCAAGATATACGATTGAAGTTATTTTTTTATCATAAAACCAATTTGCCCAGTCATAATCTTTTAACTCAGGTAATGTTCTGTAGGTTGAAAAAACAATATCTGCTTCTGTAAAATTTACTTTATACCAAGTTTCCATTGTTTCGGGTTCTTCAATATTGTAATATACATAGTATGCTCTCTGCTCAATATAATCTACATGGGAATTATATTTTAATTTTATTTTATCTTCTGTAAATCCATAATATGCATATGTTTTAAGTAAATCTATAAATTCAAGTCTTTTTTCAGGATTTTCTTTTATAATGCTGTTATAAATATATTTAATTCTATTATATGAATACAAAGCATCAACATAAGCTTCAAGTTTTACAGATATATCATAATATTCTATTGCTTTTTGAATATCTGAAGTTTTTTCATAACATACTCCAAGAAATGAATGACCGGCTTTTGAGACAAAAAAAGAATAATTCATCCCTCTGCAATTTAAAAAATGAGGAATAGCTTCTCTGTAATATCCCCTTCTTGCATAATTATATGCAGTATTCCATTCTTTTTCATATTCTGGTATTGCTCTTCCGTCAGTGTATTTTTTAACTCTCAAAAAGTAAAAAATATATAGTTTTGTTATACTTTCAACTTTGTTTTCATACTTTTTAAAATCCTGAGTATTATTATATTCAGAATTTGCTTTATTCCACTGATTTTCAAACAGTTTTACAATATATTTGTTCAAGAATTTTATTGATAATATTCTTTCTTTATATTCAGAATTATCAAATTTAAGCTGATTTATATTATTTACAAGTTTTTGAGTATTTCTGTCTTTATTTGATAAAATTAATTCAGCTGTAATATCTTTTAATAATGGTATTATTTCAGGATTAATTTCAACAAAATTATTCAGTTTTCTTAATTCATAATCAATATTGCCTGAATTAATTAATTTATAAAAATACTCTACAGTAATATCTGTAAATTCTTCTTCGTCGTAATTATTATTTAAAAGATATAATTCTCTTTCTTCTTCATAGGAAACCTCTTCTGAAAGAATATACAAAATATTTTTTAATCTTTCTGATTCACAAAATTCTTCGAAAATATCAAATTCATTTTTTCCATTATTAATGCTTATAAAATCAGGTGAAGATGGAAGAATAATTAGTTTCCCTGGATTAAAATTTAAATCCCTGTTTTCCTGTGAAATAATTGAAATAAATAAAACCAGAATTAACAATAAAACTAAATTTTTTTTCATATATTAACCCCCCCTGGGTAAATGTTTATGAGTATTAAATTAGAATAGATACATACATGAAAAATATAATAATTGATTTTATTTTAAACCTTTAAAATTAGAAAGTCAACGTTTATTTAAAACGCGGATGAAACGCATGAGAAACGGGAATGATCCGCGAATAAATCGCGGGAGAATCGCGAATAAATCGCGAATCAATCTTAAGAGCTGTAAAAAGTAATCCGTTATCCGAAAAATCAAAAACCCGGAGAGTATCTGAAGCTATTATTTTCTTGTTATGTTTCGTATTTTTTCCTCGGCAAGTTCTGCTGTCTTTGAATTTGGGGCAACTATAATTATTTTATTATAAAGTCTTAAAGCTTCATCAATATTATTCATCGACAGATAAAGATTACCAAGCGCCATATACGCATTTACATTATAAGGGTCAACTTCTATTACAAGCTGATATTCATAAATAGCTTTCTCTCTTACTCCCATTTTTTCATATAAAGCCGCAAGATTATATCTTGCTTGAGAATATCTCGGCTGTATTGCCAGAGCTTTATTGTATTCTTCAACAGCTTTTGAATAAATTCCTTCAAGAACAAAAGTATTTCCGAGTCTGTAATGCATTGTTGCTTCTTCAGGAATATCAATTGCTTCCCTTTTCATCTGAATTTCTTCTTCAACTTTTTCAGCATCCTGTGAACGGAATTTCTGAGAATGTCTGTCAAGAACTGCTTTTATAGGTCCGCTTGCAGGAACTGTTCCTGTATATGCACCACTTCTGTCCTGCGGAACTGTTCTTGCCTGTCTTATAACCTGACCATCTCTTGCACGCTGTATTTCGCGGTCAGCTGCTGTAAAAAGTTTTTTAATATTCATTGTAGCTGAGAAAACATGAGATTCTCCTGCATTTGTATCAATATATGCATAATCAAAAACCCAGTTGTCATATTCTACACCAAACCCAATTGACATATCTCCATCTTTCAGACCAGCTCTCAAAACACCAGCATCAGAGACTTTATATTCACCGCCAAAAGTCATGTAAGAATCACCTTTATCTTCCATTACATAATCTACACCGTATCTGAAATCTTTTTTTCTTGATGTATATGCAATACCTGTTTTAATTGCCATAGGAACAGTATCATCAGCTCCTGAATCCCACGTAACTGATGTCATTATATCTTGAAGGTTAATACCAGCTGTGAATTTTCTGTTAATTTCACGCTGATATCCAATATCAAATCCATATCCATTACCTTTAAATGCGATAAGGTCATTTGTAAGATATTTAAAAGAAACACCTATTCTTTGAAGTTTTGATAATCTTTTTGCATAAGTTACAGAAAACATTGATTTACTTGCTTCCTGATAATCATAAATATTAAGACTTTCATCTGTTACTGGTATTCCACCTATTGACTCTTTAACATAGGAAATACCTAAACTTGAATGTTTCATTGGAAGTGAATATATAAAAATATCATTTTTAATATCATCACCAAATTTATTATTATGCATGAAATAAACAGAAGTGTAATCTACAAGGGAAAGACCGGCAGGGTTATATAAGGTAGCTGTAACATCGTCAGCTGCTGCTGTAAAAGCATCACCCATAGAGTTTGCTCTTACTCCTAACTCATATTTTGTGATAGAATCCAGTATCACACCTGCGTATATTCCTGTCTGAAAAACAAAACATATTAGAATTGTCAGCAGACAAAATCTGTATTTGAACATGCCTTCCCCCTGTCTATCTTGCAATTATAAATTTTCCAGTTTTTTCTTGAGAGCCAGTTGTAAACTGAGCTCTGATTCTGTATGTATAAACACCATTTCCTAATACATTCCCATGTCTGTCAACAACATCCCACACAAGTTCTGATGAATCCCCGCCTGTATCAAGAGATTCCAGTCTTCTTACCAGTCTTCCTCTCATATCATAAACTGCTATTACAACACTTGTTGCAGGTCTTGAAAAAGAATAGTTAAATCTGAATGATCCTGCTCCACGATATGGATTTGGATATGTTATTGCTTTTGTTATACTACCAGCTGAAGTGCTATCCTGGGCTGCTGTTTTAAAACTCCACTGAACCGGTATAACCTGTCTTCCCTGTAAATCAAGCACACCTGATACACTGACTGTATAATCAGTATCAGGTTCAAGATTACTTTCTGGTTTTAATAATGCTACTTTCGGTCCTGATGTTGAGTATGAAACATTAACTTTTCCTGAATCTTTTCCTGAAACTGTTTTATATAAAATAATATTATCATTTGTTTCAAAAGTTGCTGTATTCATATCTGCTGAAAATTCAACTCTTACACTTGCTCTTCTGTCGTTGCCGGTTGAGTTTTCAAGTGGGAATTTTTTTACAACCGTTGGAAAATCCCCTGTCCCGCCACCTGATTCAGCAAGTGCGGAAAACGAAAAATAAATTCCAGTATTTGCAGAGGCTCCTGAATAAACAAAATTCAGTCTGTCTGTTCCCGAAGCTGCTGAAATTTTTCCAGGAGATTCTAAATTATAATCAAGAGTAAGATTTTTTGTTGATGGACTCCATATTCCTATTTCAAATTTTGTATATTTAATTGTCTTAGTACTACCTGATTCCTCATGCCACAAAGCAAAAATATCACTGCCTATCTGATGAATTTTTGGATTTGTATTAGTTATGTAAACCGGTCCGAAAACTTTTGAAACAGACCATGTATCACCACCATCAAGTGAACGGACATGCCAGACTTTTGACGTCCCGGAAGATATTCTTTCCTGATAAACAATGTGAATATCATTTCCAAATACATTCATGTGAGGTTGTGCATTAAATATTGCTCCGCTCAAATTCTGATGCATTATTTCAGCAGCATCTCCAACTGTGGATGAGTTCCAGTAATAAACTCGAGAAACAACTCCAGAAACATCGCTTATCTGTCTTTCAAAAGCTACATTGAAATCACTGTTAGCTGATGCTTTTACTGAAAGTGAAGATATCTGAGAATTTGAAGTTGTTGAAAAAATTGTTGTATTTGAAGTAAGATTTGTCAAGTCTGACATTCTTCTATCGGTTGTATTTGTCATTAAGGAAAAATTACCTTTTGTCCATAGTACTCTTGATACAGTCGGTGTACTTCTGGTTACTGAAACAAGCGCTACACCAAGTTCTGTGTTTGAATTTGAGGTTACTACTTCATAAGCATCGTAAAGTCCAGCTTCTTCAGAGTGCGGAAAAAACACAGCATGTGCCGAGAATGTAATTCCATTATTTGTTGAATAAGAAAAAAATATTTTTTTAGAAGTTCCAGCTGTTTCATTGCCCGGCCAGTAAACAAAAATATGAGTCGAAGATTTTACAATAGACGGTTTTCCAAGATTTGAAAATGCTGTTTCAAATATTCTATTCGGAGTTGTCCATTCTGTAAAAGTTGAATTTGTGCTTCTTGTATAATAAAGAAGATTGTTTGCTTTATAAACAGCATGACACACACCATCTACTACAACCATAGATGGGTCTGTTCCAGAGTCAGAGCCTGGTATTTTAATGTCTGCAAAAACAAAAATATTTATAATCAATAACAATATAGCAATAATTTTTTTCATAAAAAAACCTCGCATTTTTTCTTTAGACTTCTTAATTATCGGAAGAATTCAGAAAATATTTGATTTTTTTATGATTTAATAAAAAGCTGTGGCTGGTTACTCCCCTACCGGCAGACAGTCAACAACTTCAAGATTTTTTGAAACTGATTTAACTAAATAAAAATTTTTTTTCAAATTGGCAACATAACAGGAATGATTAGGGATTATTTCAACATAATCACCTATGTTCAGTTTGTTTTTACCAGTGAAATTTATAATTCCATGCTCTTCAGATAGTCTTGAAATTTGCATTGTATCATCAATTTCATTACTTCCAATATTTTTCATCACAAAACCATATCCAGTCAACAATTCGGCTGAATGAGCTCCTCGGTCAAGCCCGAGACTTTTAGAACCTGCATCAATAATTATTGTATCTTTTCTTTTACATATAACCTGGCTTATAACTCTGAAACCACAGTCTTCGGGAGAACTTACCCCAAGTGCTATACCTATACCATCGTTGTAAATATAATTTCCAGGTCGAAGACTGTCTATCCCGGGATATTCAGCAAGAGCTTTTATTGCCGGGGTTGAGCCTAAACTGAGTTTTATATCTTTGTAAGCGGAGGCGGAAAGTTTTTCTCTTGCTTCTTTCATTATGTTAAATTCTTTTATAGCTTCATTTTTAACACATTCAATATTATTACATGAATAAACTTTACCTGAATGAGATAAAAAACCTGTAAAAAAGAGAGTTTTTAATCCAGATACAAGTTTATCAACAATTATATAGAGTGAATTATTGAGTTTTATCCCAACTCTGTTTAATCCTACATCAATTTTTATATAAAACGGGATTTTCTGTGAGGTTCTTTTTGAAAAAAATTCATCAAATTTTCTTATTTG
>JBAZDD010000016.1:0-19640 GCA_041654635.1 Candidatus Muiribacteriota bacterium | reverse complement strand
TCCAGAAGATTTTGATGCACTATGCTTTGTTTCTATAATTTATAAAGAACAGGGTAATTATGAAAAATCACTGGAAATTCTTAAAACTGTTGAAAAAAACTATCCTGAAAAAAGCAGCACATACTCTCTTATGGGCGTGATTTATGAAATACTTGGCGATAATGAAAAAGCTTGTGAAAACTATGAAAAAATGGTTGAAATTGACAGTTCTGATATAGAAGGTTTTTATAAACTCGCTTCATTATTTTTAAGAACTGGGGATTTTATTAAAGCAAGAAAATATTTTACAAAAGTATTGGAAATTGATCCTGATAATGCGGGAGCACTTTCTGAACTGGCAGAAATTAATATTTCAGAAGAAAATTACCGTGAGGCAGAAAAACTTTTGAAAAACCTTGTTGATAAAGCTCCTGATTATGCTGAAGCTTATATAATGCTCTCAAATGTTTATATTAATACACAGAGAAATTCTGAAGCAGTTCTTCTTTTAAAAAACCTTGAACCAACTTCAGAAATTAATTATATGATGGCTAAAGCATATTATGGACTTAATGATTATGAACAAGCTCTGAGTTCTGTAAAAAAAGCACTTTCAGTTGACAAGGAATATGAACAGGCTTATATTCTCATGGCTGATATATCACTTAAGCGCAAAAGACCTGATGAAGCAGATTACGCACTGAGAAAAGCTGTTGCAATAAATCCGCTGAATCCTCAAAGTTATTTGAAACTTATTATTACGACTTCAGAAACTGGTCTCTTTGATGAAAGCAGAAAATTTATAGATGATTTTAAGAATAAATTCTCTGATTTAGCTGACAGTGACGAATACCTTGAAACATGTGCAAAATTTTATAAAAAAATCGGTGACAATGAGAAAGCACTTGAATATATTAACAGATGTAAAAGTGAAACACAGTCTGTTCTTTTTGAACAGGCTGAACTTCTTTATAACAATGGCAGTTATGAAGACGCACTTGAAAAATTTAAAATTTTTATTAAAAAAGATGTGGGGAATTTTAAAGTCATACATTATATGGCTAATATTTATTTCAAGCGCGAAAAATACGATTCAATAATCAATCTTATCGATTTTGTTCAGAAATCACAGAGAATTAACTGGATATTAATGCTTGATTATGGAAAGGCTCTGTATTTCAAAAAAAGCTATGAAGCAAGTTTTGACAGACTTCAGAACTGTGTAAGAGAAAATCCAAATACAGGAGAAGCTTATTATTATATGGGAAAATCTCTTGAAGTCAGAAAAAAATACAGTGAAGCAGTTGTTTATTTTGAAAAAGCTGTATTAATGCTTGCTGATGATGTTGATATTCAGCTTGAACTTGCTTTGTGTTATAAAAATTTAAAAAGATACAATGAAGCAATTTCAAGACTTCAGCAGCTATCCTTAAATCCAAATACTGGAATCAAAGTCAGAAAAGAACTGGGGAAAATTTTTATGGAATTAAATATTCCCGATAAGGCAATTGATAGTTTTGAAGAATTATACAATGATAATAACAGGGATTATGAAACTCTCCATTCATTATCAGTACTTTATAAAAATTCTGACCCTTCAAAAGCGCTTGGTTTTCTTGAAGAAATAAATGTTGAGGATTTTCCAAACAGAAATTATCATTATGAGCTTGCAGAGCTTTATATTAAAACTGGTGATTTTGTTAAAGCAGAAAGTGAACTTAATGATTTTATTCAGAATTATCCTGATGACTATAGAGCACTTTATATAATGGGTGATTTAAAATCCAGTCAGGAATTAAATGGAGAAGCTATAGAATATTATGAGAAAGCACTGAGTAATAATCCTGCTTGTTATGAAGCTTATAAAAAGCTTGCTTCTCTCGTATCTTCAGATAATGCAAGAAAAGAGCTTCTTGAAAAATACCGAGCGTATGTCAGTGATGACAATGAGGCTGATTTTATGTATCTTTCAATAATTCACGATATGGGTCTTGAACAGGAAAGCTTTGAACTTGCTGAAAAACTTAGTGTAAGAGATGGATTGGACTATAATGATAACATGCTTCTGGCAAAAGTGTTTTTTAAAGCTCTGAGATTGAAAAAATCACTTGAATTTATTAAAAATGCTGAAGAGTTTGAAGTGACAGATGAAGTTTTAATGCTTACTGCACAGACACATTATAAATTTGGTGATTATTCACTTGCACTAGAATACTTTAAAAAACTCACTGATTATGATAATCAGGACTATGCTTCGCTTAATTCCAGTATTGCAGACTGTTATTATAAGCTTGGAAATATTCAGGAAGCTATTAAATACTATAAAAAAACTCTTCAGAGTAACCCTGAACACTGGACAGCTTATGAGGGTCTTGCAAGATGTTATGAGCAGGAAGGTATGTATGAAGAATCAATCAGTATAATTGAAAATATTCTTACTTATCAGACTGGTAATGTAGCGATGCTTACAAAAGGTGCCTCAATTTATTCAAAGATGGAAAAATTTACAGATGCCGGCAAATTTTTGATGAAAGCATTAAAACAGGAACCGGGAAATATTGAATCAAATTATCTTTTAGCTAAAAATTATTATGATAGAAAAATGTATAAAGAAAGTATTGAAATTTCAGGAAAACTTCTTGAAACAAAACTTGAAAAAAGATATGAAATTAATTTTAGAAATCTGCTTTCAGAAGTTTTTATTGCGCTGGAAAACTATCCAATGGCTGAAAAAGAGCTTAAAAAACTTGTGGAATTTAATCCAGAATCTATTGAATATCTTGAAAAACTTGCAGTGTGTTATGAAAAAAGTTCAAGGTTTGAAGAGAGCCTTAAAATGTATCAGGAAATTACTTCTAAAGATAAAGCAAGATGGAATTCATACGTATCTATGGGGGATATTTTCTTCAGAAAAGGCTATCTTGATAAAGCACTTATATATTACAAGGAAGCTTTGAAATATTCTTCAAACAATACAACTATTTATTTTAAAATGGGACAGGCTTTTGAAGACAGACAGGTTATGGATAAAGCTATTCAGTGTTATCGTGAAGCTATTAAAATTAATCCTGGATTTGAGCCTGCATATCATAATCTTTCTGACATATATACAAAACAGGGAATGGTTGGTGATGCTATTGAGCTGTATGAAAAACTTCTGAAAATATCTCCTGATTCAGAACACAGCATATATCGACTTTCTCGAATTTATACAAGAAGAAAAGAATATGATAAATCACTTGCTCTGTTAGAAAAACTTGTAAGAATAGCGGCTGAAAACCCAAGGTATCATCTTGACCTTGCGAAAATTTATCATATTTCAGGTAAAACAGATGAATCCATATCAGAAGCTATTAAAGTAATAAATCTTGCCTCAATTGACAGTGAAGAAGCAAGAGAGGCTCAGGAAATGCTTAAACCTCAGGAAGGTGGCATAAGTGGGTTTTAAATAAATGATTACAGATAAATTAGCTTCAGCAGTTTACAGACTGGCTTTTTCAACCAGGAAAACTGTGATTAAAAACCTTGATATTATATATGACGGAAAGCTTGGTAATTCAACAAAAAATAAAATTGCCAGAAAATTTATCAAATATCAGATATTCAGTGCATTAGAATATCTGATAATGCTTATTGGAGGATATTCTTTTTTTAATATCAAAGTCGAGGGACTAAGCTATTACAAAAAAGAATTAAAAAAAGGCAATAATGTTTCATTTCTTTCTGCTCATTATGGTAACTGGGAGCTTATGGGTGCTTTACTTGCCAGAAAGAAAATACCAGTTTATTCTATTATCTTGCCTCCAAGATTAAAAATATATTCGTTTTTATTTGATTACATTCGAAAAAAATACAATATAGGAACTATAATAAAAACTGACCGAAGAGAAATATTCAGAAAAGTGCTTGATCGTTCAAGTGTAGTGACATTTATTTCAGACCAGGATGGCGGACCAACAGGATATTATGTTGATTTTTTTGGAAAAAAAGTATCTTTTCCCTCGGGAGCAGCTTCTTTTCAAGCCGCTTATGATATGAAATTTATTCCTGTTTATATTAAAAGAACAGGTTTTCTGAAACATACAGTAACTTTTCTTCCGCCCCTGAATGTTTCTGGAACTACCAAATCGGAAAAAAAACAGGATTTTGTTTTGAAAACCATTAAATTTTATGAAAAAATCATTAAAAAATCTCCTGAAAACTGGCTTCTTTTATATGATACATGGAAACCCAGAAATCATTATCCAATTTGTGAGAAAAATAAATTTAATGTATAATTCGTTGATATGATTATTTTATATGAAATTTTAAGTTTTATTATTTATTCCTGTTCATTTTTTCCACTTATGATATATCTTTTTTTTACAGGTAAAATTTCAAAAATAAAAGATTATCTTTTATTACAAAAAAAATCAGTAAGGAAAAATCAGTTTTATTTCATTGTGTTTCAGTTGGAGAATGCTCAACAATATTGGATTTTGTAAAGCTTTTTTCTCAGAAAATAATAGTAACAACTACTTGTGGCGAGGTATTTTCTTTTCTTGAGAAAAAAAACAGCAATATCCATGTTGTAATGCTTCCCCCGGACTTCTTTTATATGATGAAACGTCTGCTTAAAATTTATCAGGTAGAAGTTGTTTTTATCAGTGAAGTTGATTACTGGCCAAATCTTATTCTTGCTTCATCAAATCTTAATATCCCAGTAATAATATTAAATGGCAGAATGTCTGACAGAACATTTGAGATATATTCAAAACTTAATTTTTTTGTAAAAAAAATATTTCAGAAAATAACTTATGTATTTCCTCAGAACGGAAATGAATTGACTAAATTTAAAAAATTTCTGCCAGCAAGAAAGATTATAAATTTAGGTAACATGAAATTTGGTAATTTGAAACAGAGTATTAATACTGGAAAATTATGTATGGTCGCAGGTTCAACTCACTGGCCTGAAGAAAAATTTCTTATAGATGCAGCAGCAACAGGTGGAATCAAAATGTATATTGCTCCAAGAAATATGACATATATTGAAAAAATAAAAAAATATATTGAGGAAAAAAACTTAACTTATTCACTTTATTCTGAAGGAAAATCAGATGAAAACATTGTGATTGTTGATGTTTATGGTGTGCTTGATGAGTTATACAGCAAAGCTTCAGCAGCTTATATAGGTGGTGGATTTACCAAAACTGGTGTGCATAATTTTCTTGAAGCAGCCTGTTATTCAATCCCATTTATAACAGGGAAAAATGTAAAAAATTTTAAAAGTGTAATTTATCCTTTTGTAAAAGAGAATTGTTGTGTTATAGTAGATAATGTTGAACATATTTCAGATATTGTTTTAAAAATATGTAATCAGGTCGCGGGGGACTCAATGATTATGAAGAAAAAAATTGAAAGAATATTTCTATACTCTAATGGAGCAAGTTTTAAAATCAAAAAATTTTTAGATAACAGTTTTAACAATGAAAAAAATTAAAATTTTATATGCTGTCAGTGCAGGTAACGTTGGTGGTGGAGAATCATATACACTTGAAATTCTTAAACACATTGACAGAAATAAGTTCTATACAGCAGTAGCTGCCCCGAAAAATACAATTTTTTATAAAAAAGCGTGTAAACATTGTGACGAAATTCACAATATTCCTTTTTTTGACAATTTTGATTTTTACTCCTTTATTAAACTTGGAATGCTTATGAAAAAATTTGATGTTACACATTCAAATTTGAATCGAGCATGTTTATTTGGTGGAATTCTTGGTAAAATTTTGAAAAAAAAATGTATTGCAACCATGCATGGTATAGATAAAGTTAAATTTTACAGATGGAATGACAGAATAATAACACTTTCAAAATTTCAATATAATATTTACAGTAAAATTTTTGGCGAAAATAAAACATTACTTCTTTTACCTGGTATTGATATTGACGTGAATTCTATTAAAAGTTTTAACCTCAGAGAAAAATATGAAATCTCCCCGGATGAACTGATTATATCTGTTGTTGCAAGACTTCATGTTTTAAAAGGTCATGATACAATAATAAAAACTGCAGAACTTTTAAAAAAAGACAATATAAAATTTAAAATGATTTTTATTGGGGATGGAAGAGAAAAGCGAAGGCTTCAAAAACTCTCTAAGCAGAGAGGAGTTGATAATAATATAATTTTTCTTGGAAACGTTCCAAACAGTGCAGAAATATTAAAAAATAATTCTGATATTGTTATATTACCATCAAAAAAAGAAAACATGCCAATCTCAATTCTTGAAGCAATGACACTGGCCATACCTGTGATAGCTTCAGATGTGGGTGGAATTAATGAAGAAATAGATTTTTCAGAGCTTCTTGTTCAGAAATTTGAAAACCCTGAGGAATTTTATGAAAAAATCAAACTGCTAATATATAATAAAGAGTTGAAAGAAAAAGTAATATCTCATAACATGAATAAAATAAAAAATGAATTTTCTTACGATAAAATGCTCAAAGGACTTGTAAAAATATATGAAGAGGCAGTTGATATATAAAGAAAAAAGTTTTCTTGGAAATATATTTTTCAAAATCCTTGCATTTATATATTATGCTCTTCATAAGATAAAATTTAATTTATATTATAAAAAAATTCTTCCAAAATTCAGAACATCTCAATCAAAAATTATCAGTGTTGGTAATATTACTGCTGGTGGAACAGGTAAAACCCCTTTTTCAATGTGGCTTGCACATTCTCTTAATAAAAAAGGATACAATGTTGTAATATTGATAAGAGCATATAAAAGTAAATTGAAATACGGGGAAGTATTTGATGGAAAAAATATTTTGATGACAGTTTCTGAATCTGGTGATGAACCTCAAATCGCAGCATTAAATACAGGCGTTCCAGTTTTTATTGCCAAAAAAAGAGTGAAAATGCTTCCTTTAATTGAAAAAAAATATTCCCCCGACTTTATTATTCTTGACGATGGATTTCAATACTGGAGACTTATAAGAGATGTTGATATAGTATGTGTTGATGGAAATGAATATTTTTACAATAATAAAATAATTCCTTCAGGAATTTTAAGAGAACCTGTTGAAAATATAAAAAGAGCAGATTTTATTATAATGAAAAAAGATGGGAATACAAGTTATAAAAAGGATGTACCAGCTGAATTATCAGATTTTTCATTAAATCAGAAATTATTTAATATGAATTATAAATACAGGTTTTCTGAAAAAATTTCAGAAAATAATAAAAATGTTCTTCTTGTAGCAGGAATTGCGAAACCGGAATCTTTTTTTTGTGCTGTTAAATTACACCCAGAAATGAAAAACTGTAAAATTTACGAACTTGGTTTTTCTGACCATATGATATATAAATCAAATCATATAAGCAGAATTTCAGAAATGATTTTTGAACATAAAATCGACGTTGTTATTGTAACAGAAAAAGATTATTGCAAATTAAAAGATTTTTTTGAAAATCTTATATATGTTAAAATTGAAATTGAAATTGAAAATGGAGAAAACTTAATTGAAAAAATACTTGGCAGGTGTGACATCAGGTGACTTAAACGGGATTGGATTAGAAATTTTATCAAAAGCTTTTTCAGCTGATAAATCATTATTTGAAAATTTCTGTTTAATAGGTAATAAAAAATCTATTTTGGAATACTGTGAAAAGAGTGGTATTGATAAATCTTTTTTGAACAATTCAAACTTTTCCTCTGGTATTGATATAATTGACTGCTCCGATTATTCAGAAGTAGAATTTGGGAAAATTACTTCTGATTCAGGAAAATCAAGTTTTGAAGCTGTTTTAAAATCTATTGAACTTATAAAAAATAAGGTTATAAAAGGTGTAGTAACTCTTCCTATATGTAAAGAAAGCTGGTATAAGGCAGGTATTAATTACAGAGGACATTCAGAGGTTTTTGGTGATTTTTCAACTGGCGGTAAATACACTATGATTATGTATGGGGATTTTTTTTCTGTAGGACTTGTAACTGTTCATGAACCTGTGAAAAACATTTCTTCAATGCTGACTGAAAACGAACTTGAGCTTGCAATAAATAATTGTCTGAGTTTTGGCAGAAAAATATATGGAGATAAATTTCGTCTTGCATTGTGCAGTTTAAATCCTCACTGTGGTGAAGGTGGATATATTGGAAATGAAGAATATATTTTAAAAAAAGTAATTGAAAAATTCAGTGCTGAAAAATCTCTTGATAAAAATATACATGCTTCTGATACACTTTTTTACAGAATATATGTTAAAAAAGAATTTGATATGGCTTTGTGCATGTATCATGATCAGGGATTGACTCCTTTTAAAATGGTAAATTTCGATTCAGGAGTAAATGTTACATGGGGAACTGATTTTATTAGAACTTCCCCAGATCATGGTGTTGGTTTTGACATTGCTGGAAAAAATCTCGCAAAAATAGACAGTTTTGTAAATTCTGTAAAAGTATTAAAAAAATTAATGCATTCATAAGGGGTCAGGCCGTCCAAATTTACCTGCGGTAAATTTTTACTGCACAGACCCCGCCTCACCCGCGTTTCACACGCAGCTTCTAAGTTTTTGCTTTATCGGATTACGGATTACGGATTACGGCTCTTAAGATTCACTCCCGTTTTATCCGCGATTCATTCGCGTTTCTCACGCGTTTTTATTAGAATCCTATATAAACTTGACATTAGTTTTTAAAAGCAATAAAATCAGAATGTTAATTTTTTTATGAAACTCTTAACTAACGGGGAATATATGAAATATTTATTCGTGTTATTTATCACCATTTTTACTTTTATGAATTTCTTTTACGGTGAACCTCTTGTTGCTGAATCAAATGACAATCAAAATGTTTTTTTTGCAAAAAATACAATTAAGATTGAAAAAAATGATTTAACAGGTGTGCTGTCTGAATACTACAAAGTAAAAAGAGATCATGAAGGACTGAAAAAAATTCTTATCTGGGCAAAATTTGATTCTGAATTTGTTTACTGGGATTATCGGAACGAGAAATCTTATACTGCTACAGCATATACTCCTGGTCCTGAATCATGTGGAATATATGCCGATGGATATACTTTTACAGAAGCAGTTGCAGATTATGGCATGATTGCAGTTGACCCTAGAAAAATTCCGCTTGGTTCGCTTTTGTGGGTTGAAGATTATGGTTTTGCAATGGCGACAGATGTTGGAGGAAAAATTAAAGGTAACAGAATAGATTTGTGTTTTCCTGATGTTGATGTAGCTTTGAAATTTGGTGTCAGGCAGAAAAATACTGTTACAATCAGTAAGAAATAGGAGGGGAAGTTTTGGAAAAAAATAATGTAAATGAATTTTTAAAAATATTTAATGAAAATTCTCTTGATGAGCTTTATTATAAAAATGAGGATTTTGAAATAAAAATTAAAAGAGAAACAGCTCATGTTGAAGAACAGAAACCTGTAATTATAAGAAAAATTCAGCAGGAGAAAGTATTACCAGTAAAAAACACAAAACCTGAAGTAAAAGAAAAAAGCAATTTTAAAGAAATTAAAAGTCCAATTCACGGTAATTTTTATCGGTCCCCTTCACCAAATTCAAGACCTTTTGTTGAAACGGGTGATAAAGTTACTGAAGGTCAGGTTGTCTGCATAATTGAATCAATGAAAGTGATGAATGAAATAAAATCAACAGTATCTGGAAAGGTGGTTGATATACTTGTTGACAATGGTACAGCAGTATTAAAAGATCAGCCCCTTATTCTTGTTGAATAATTTAAAAACTGTTGAAAAGGAGTTGAAATTGTACGATATAGCAGTTATTGGCGGAGGTCCGGGTGGCTATGTTGCAGCAATTTATGCTGCTTTAAAAGGTAAAAAAGTAATTCTGTTTGAAAAAGATTATGTCGGTGGAACATGTCTTAATCGTGGTTGTATTCCTACAAAAACTCTACTTGCTTCAGCTGAAATTTTTGAAAAAATATTGAAAGCAGACACTTATGGAATAATTGTAAATTCTCCAGAACCTGATTTTAAAAAAATTTTTGAAAGAAAAAATAATGTTGTGCTTAAACTTAGACAGGGAATAGAGTTTTTACTTAAAAAAAGAAAAGTCGATATTATTTCATCAAAAGTTGAACTTACTCAAGATAAAATAATTCTGGATGAATCAGGAAATAAATATCAGGCTGAAAATATTATTATAGCAACAGGAAGTGTTCCTGTTGAACTTCCTTTTATGAAAACAGATGGTAATAAAATTCTTAACAGTAATCACGCCCTTGAACTTGATGAAAAACCAGAATCTGTTGTAATTGTGGGTGGTGGAGTTATCGGGGTAGAATTTGCAGGGTTTTATTCAGCTTTTGGAGTAAAAACAGATGTTGTTGAGATGGCTTCAGAAATTCTTCCATATTGTGATGAAGAAGTAGGGAAAAGAATGAAACTTATAATGAAAAAGAAGAAAGTCGGAATTCATACTAAAACAAGTGTAATTTCTTATAAAGAAACTGATGGCAGTATTGAACTGAATCTTAATAACGGAAAAACCTTAAATGCTGAAAAAGTTATTGTAGCAACTGGAAGAAAACCTGTTACAGAATCAATAAAAATTGATATTGAAAAAGATGGAAATTTTATTAAAACAGACCTTTATATGAGAACTTCTGTTCCTGGAATATATGCTATTGGTGATGTTACTTCAAAAATTCAACTTGCTCATGTTGCTTCAGCTCAGGCTTTGACCGCTGTTAACACAATCTGCGGAACTGAAGAAGAGTTTGATTACAGTATTATTCCGTCCTGTGTGTACAGTCATCCTGAAATATCATGGTGTGGATTGACAGAAAAACAGGCTGAAGAAAAATATGGAAAGATAAATAAAGGTTATTTCCGATTCAATGTGCTGGGAAGAGCCCAGGCTGCTGGCGAAGAAGATGGTTTTGTTAAAATAATTTCCGATAATAAAGACAACATTCTGGGTGTTTACATTATAGGAGATAAAGCAACTGAACTTATTTCTGAATCAGTATTGGCAATGAAAAATAAATTAACTGTAAGAGAATGGGGAAAAGTGATGAGACCTCATCCTACCTATTCAGAAGCTGTTATGGAAGCCTGTCATGAGCTTCACGGAGAATGTGTGCATTCTGTATAGTTCTTACAGGGAATTGAAACAATAAAAAATGGTTTAAAGGAGTATAATGTTATGAGAACACCTTTTTATGAATGTCACAAAAAATATGGCGGAAAAATTGTTGATTTTCATGGCTGGGATTTACCAATTCAGTTTGAAGGTATAGTAAAAGAACATCAAACTGTGAGAGAAAAATCAGGTCTTTTTGATGTTTCTCATATGGGAGAAATAATTATAAAAGGTCAGGAAGCTGCTAAATTTACAGATTTTATTGTTACAAACAGCGTTTATAAAATGAATATTAATGATGCAATATATACAACTATGTGCAGAAGCAATGGAACAGTAGTTGATGATCTTCTGGTTTATAAAATGAGCGAGGATGAATTTTTTCTTGTTGTGAATGCTTCAAATATTGAAAAAGATTTTAATCATATATTAAAAGAAAGCAGAAACTTTAAAACTGAAGTTATAAATGTTTCAGAAAATTATGCCCAGCTTGCAGTTCAGGGACCAACCGCAGCGTTTGTTGTAAATTCTCTTATTTCTGAAAATATATGTGTTGATGAAATTGGTTTTTTCAAATTCAGAAAAACTGTTTTTGCAGGTGTTGAAGCAATTGTGTCACGAACAGGATATACAACCGAAGATGGATTTGAAATTTACTTTACAGATTTATCTCAGGCTGAGAAAGTATGGGAAGCAATTATTGAGGCTGGTAAGGAATTTGGTTTGAAACCTATCGGATTAGGGGCAAGAGATACTTTGAGATTTGAAGGCTGTCTTATGCTTTATGGAAACGAACTTGATGATGAAACAACACCACTTGAGGCAAGATTGAACTGGGCAGTTGATTTTGAAAAAGAATTTCTTGGTAAAGAAGAACTTTTAAAGCAGAAACTTGATGGAATCAAAAAGAAACTTGTGGGTGTTGAAATAACTGAAAAAGCTGGTATTGCAAGACATGGTTATGAGGTTTTTGATAAAGACAAAAATAAAACTGGTTACGTTACTTCAGGTTCAAAATCACATACTCTTGACAGAAATCTTGCTCTGGCATATGTAAATGTTAACGTTTCAAAGCCTGGTAATGAAATATATATTAAAATCAGAGATAAATATATAATGGCAAAAGTTGTAAAAATACCATTTTATAGAAGACCTGAAAGCACTGTTGTAAAAAACTGATAAAAAACTTGACAATATATAATACATTAGGTAACAATTTTTTTATATAACTAAATTATTAGGAGGAGTTATGGCAGGAGTTCTTTATACCAAAACTCACGAATGGGTAAAGGTAAAAGGAGATGTTGCAACAATAGGTTTAACTGATTATGCACAGGGTGAATTAGGCGACATAGTTTTTGTTGAAATGCCTGAAGTTGGAACTGAATTATCAACTGGTGATTCTGTAGGAACCATCGAATCTGTTAAAACTGTTTCAGATTATTATTCTCCGGTAACTGGAGAAATTGTTGAAGTAAATGATAATCTTGAAGATGCTCCAGAAACAATAAATGAAGACCCTTCAGGTGAAGGCTGGATTTACAGAGTAAAACTTGAAGACAAAGATGAACTTGAAGATTTAATGGATGAATCAGATTATAAACAATATTTGAAAAAATTGCAGGAAGAGGAGGAGTAATGCATTTTTTCCCTCATCTGCCAGAAAATGAAATTAAAATTCTTAAAGAATTAAATGTTCAGAATATTAATGAGCTTTTTTCTGACATATCAAGTCAGAATATTAATCCTGAGCTTAAAATACCGGAAGGAATGAGTGAGCTTGAAGTTGACAGACTGCTTTCATCTAAAGCTTTAAAAAATAATATTTCAAATGTACTTTCTTTTGCTGGTGCTGGAATATATCCTCATTACGTCCCTTCCGTAATTGATGAAATTTCTGGAAGAGGGGAATACTATACAGCATACACTCCATATCAACCTGAAGTGAGTCAAGGAACTCTTCAGACTATTTATGAATTTCAGAGCTATATATGCGCACTGACAGGTCTTGATGTCGCAAATGCATCAATGTATGACGGTGCAACAGCTCTTGCTGAAGCTTGTCTTCTTGCACTTGCTAACAAAAAAGGAAAAAAAATTATATTATCAGCCGGAGTTCATCCTGAGTATAAAAAAGTTATTCAGACTTATTTAAGCTGTACTGATGCTGAGATTGAAGAAGTTGGTCTAAATGAACATGGAACAACTGATATTTCAAAACTGAAAACTATTTTAGATAAAGATACTGCGGCTGTTGTAATTTCAAATCCTAATTTTTTTGGAAATATTGAAAATGAATATAATGAATTTTTAAATCTGAAAAATGAGTTTGGATTTATTTTTATTGGTTCAGTTAATCCAGTTGCCCAGTTTGTTCTCAAAAATTCAAAACATTATGGATTTGATGTTGTTACAGGTGAAGGACAACCGCTTGGAATGTATCAAAGTTTTGGTGGACCGTGTCTTGGTTTTTTTGCTGCCAGCTCTAAATATGCAAGAAAAATGCCTGGAAGAATTGTTGGATTAACAACAGATGCTGACGGTAAAGACTGTTTTGTTCTGACTTTACAGGCTCGCGAACAGCATATAAGGAGAGATAAGGCTACCTCAAATATATGTTCAAATCAGGCCTTGTGTGCTTCAAGAGCAACTATGTACATGAGTCTTCTGGGAAAAACTGGAATGCAGAATCTTGCAGCAGTAAATTTAAAAAAATCAAGAAGATTATTATCAATTCTTGAAAAATATGGATTTAAAAAAGTTTTTTCAGCTGAGTTTTTCAATGAATTTACCGTAAGTCATAATCAGGCTGAAGATATTTACAATAAACTTCTTCAAAAAGACATTGTTCTTGGGGTTAAACTTTCAGATTTTCATGGTGGCAGTTATAATGATAAACTTCTCGTATGCTGCACTGAGAATTTCCTTGATGAGGATTTTGAAAGACTGGAAAAGTCTTTAAAAGAGGTGATTAAATGAATAGTGATAAAAAAATGATATTTCAGAAAACTTCAAAAAATACTTTTCTTTTTGAAAATATTGACAGTGAAAAAACCATTAATGAAATTCTTGGAAATGATATTATTAATGAAAATATCCCAGATTTTCCAGATGTACCTGAAAATGAGGTTGTAAGACATTATCTGAAACTGTCACAGCTGAATTTTTCAGTTGACAATGGTTTTTACCCACTTGGTTCATGTACTATGAAGTATAATCCTAAAATTAACGAAAGAGTGGCAGTCAATCCTGGTTTTTTAAACACCCATCCATATTTTGATGAAAAACATACTCAGGGAAATCTTGAATTAATGTATGAACTTGGGGAGTATCTCAAAGATATTACGGGAATGGATGCGGTTACTTTACAGCCTGTTGCCGGTGCTCATGGGGAAATGACAGGATTGCACATAATCAGAAAGTATCATGAAAAAAAAGGAAACACCCATAAAAATATTATTATAATGCCTGATTCAGCTCATGGTACTAATCCTGCCAGCGCTGCTCTGGCTGGGTTCAAAGTTGTAGAAATACCTTCAGACGAACATGGATGTATTGATATTGAAAAACTTGAAAAAGTTGTAGATGAAAATACAGCTGGATTTATGGTTACAAATCCTAATACACTGGGATTATATGATAGAAATATTATGAAGATTTCTGAAATTTTTCATAAAGTTGATGCAGTTTTATATTATGATGGTGCAAATCTTAATGCAATTATGGGAAAAGTAAAACCTGGCGACATGGGTTTTGATATTGTTCATATGAATCTTCATAAAACATTTTCAACACCACATGGTGGTGGTGGTCCGGGAAGTGGTCCTGTAACTGTTAAAAAAAGGCTGGCAGAATATCTTCCAGTTCCAGTTGTTGAAAAAAAAGAACATAATTATTTTCTGAATTTTGATAAACCTGATTCTATTGGAAGAATTCACAGTTATTATGGAAATTTTCAGGTGCTTGTAAAAGCATATTCTTATATCAGAATGTTAGGTCGTGAAGGATTAAAAAAATCCTCTGAAATGGCAGTGCTTAATGCTAATTTTATGGCAGCCCGACTAAAAGAACATTATTATCTTCCTTATGATAGAATATGTATGCATGAATTTGTTCTATCAGCTAAAAAAATAAAAAAAGATACTGGTGTGAGTGCGATGGATATAGCAAAAAGACTTCTTGATTATGGATATCATGCACCTACAATGTATTTCCCGCTGATTGTAGAGGAAGCTTTGATGATTGAACCCACTGAAACAGAAACAGTTGAAAATCTTGAAAAATTTTGCGATGTTTTAATAAAAATAAAACAGGAATGTTATGATAATCATGAACTTCTCCATCAGGCTCCTGTCAGCACTCCGATAAGAAGGACCGATGATGTAAAAGCTGCAAGACAACCAAAATTCAATTTTTTTAACGATTTTAATAATGATTAATATTTCTTTACCATTTTCAGTCAAGGTGGGACCGGGATTTGATACTTTCGCTCTCGCCTTGAACTCTTATGTAAAAGCTAAAATACTCAGTGTAGAAAAAAATTCAGAAGAAAAAGGCATTGTTTTTGAAACTTCTGGAAAAAAATGTGTTGTTACAGAAGAGTTTTTTTTTCTATGTGAGAAAGTTTTTAAGTTTTTAAAAAAAAATTATAATCTTCCTGATTATAAGATTAAAATTCAAATTATATGCGATAAAAATTACATTCCTTTTCTTAATCAGTCTGATACTTTAATGCTTCTTCTGATAAAAGTTATGGATATTACATATAATCTTAATTTTGATGATGAAAAAATATTAAAACTCTTTAAGAGAATGTCTGGTCAGATTGAATGCGGAGTGGCTTCTTATATGGGGAGTCTCGGGGTGGCAGACCGTGACAGAAAAAATTTTCTGACACTTAGATGGCCTGAGGACTGGAAAATAAAAATATTACAGGTATCAAATAAAAATAAAAATTCTGCTTATTTTAACAATCCTCAACAGGAAACAATTTCTGATGCAATTTCTAAAACTGCTTTTTTTACAGCAGCAGTATGCTCAAAAAGCAGTGAACTACTTTTTCCTTCAATACAGGATAAAATTAATTATCTATATGGCTCGGCAAATGTTCCTTTTGCTGATAAAATAAATATTATCTGCCGAACAAGCAGAATATTTGGAATATCATATCTTAAAAATGATTCAGGATTTATAATAACTGGAAAAAAATCTGAACTTGAAGACTGTGTTGAGAGAATTAAAGCATTATATGAAAGAAACAGCATAATAAACAATTTTTATTCTTTTGACTGTGAACAGAAAGGTATTAATATATGGGAAGAATAGAAATAAGAAAGTATGGAGGGTCATCACTTGCTGAAAATCATATTATTGAATCAATTATTGATTCAATTCAGCAGAGCCTTTCAGATAATCAGGACTTAAAAATTATTGTAGCTGTTTCCGCAAGGGGAAATACTACAGATAATCTGTTTGCTCAGGCAAAACCTTTTTATACAGGAAGAAAATCAGATCCTGAGCTTGCGCTTCTTGCTGCAACAGGTGAAATTCAAAGCGCTTCGATTTTTTCCATGGCGCTTTCGAAAAGAAATATATCTGCGAAAGTTCTTTTACCTTCAAACATACCTGTTTTAGTTGAAAATGACTATCTTGAAGGCAGAATTAAAAGTATAAAAAAAGAGAAAATACTTGAAAATTTAAAAAAAGTAAGTGTACTTGTTATTCCTGGTTATCAGGGAGTTGATTTAAATGGTGATGTGGCTTTACTTGGAAGAGGGGGGACAGATACTACGGCTGTTGCTGTTGCAGCGGCACTTGGTGTGGAAGAATGTAATATTTACAGTGATGTTGATGGTGTATATACCGGAGACCCGAGAGTGATTGAGAAACCCCTTAAAATAGACCATATTTCCTATGATGAGATGAAAGAAATGGCGATAAGCGGTGCAAAAGTACTTCATTATCGTGCAGTAGAAATTGCAAGAAGGTATAATATCAAGGTAAAATGTTTATCAACGTTTATAAAAAATGAAGGAACAACAGTTGGAAAGGTAAGCTCGATGGAAGAATATGAAATTACAGGGCTGGTTCACAAACTTGATGAAGCAAGAATAGAAATACTGAATACTGATTCAGGTGCTGAGGCAATGTATAAACTTTTTGCTGTAATAGATAATCTTAATGTTCCTATTGATATGTTAACACAGGTTATGGAAAACAATAAGTTTAATGTTTGTTTTACAATGCCAAAATCACTTGTGCTTCAGACAGTTTCTGCTCTTGAAAAATTAAAGAATGATATTAAATTTGAAAAAATTAACATTAACGTTGACATTGTCAAAATTTCAGTTATTGGAGAAAGATTAAGAAATAATACCCAGGCTGCAGTTAGAATAATGAGAGTTTTAAAAGAGAATAATGCAAGAATTTTTATGGTAAATTATTCTGATATTAAAATGAGTTTTGTTATTCCAGCTGAAAATTTCAGGGTTATTCTTGAAAAATTACATTGTGAGTTTTTTAAATAAATTTTTAAAAAATATTTTTATAACAGACAAAAATAAAAATCTGAAGTTTTTTCAGATTTTAATTCTGTTATTTGTGTTCAAAATTAATTCTTTATCATTAGAAATTCCAAAAGTAGTTATATATGGCGGGGTTGTTGATTATAAGATTGATGAAGAAATGGTTTATGTAAGAGATAATGCTCACATATTTTATGATGAGTTTGAAGTTTTTGCTGACAGTATTCAGATAGATATAAAAAATGATAAAGTTTTTGCTGTAGGTAATGTTGTTTTATGGCAGGGAACTGATAAGACAACAGGTGAATATCTCGAATACTCTAATAAAACAGGAAGCGGATATGTTGAAGATGGTGTTCTTGTTAGAAATGAAAGTTTTATGTATGCTGACAAAATAGAGCTTGGAGTAAGAAAAATAACTGCTGAAAATGTTATATGGACAACATGTGACCTTGATCACCCTCATTATTATATGGAAGCAAAAAAGATAGATATTTATCCTGATGAAGTTATGTGGGCTCGTGATATGAGATATGTAATAATGGGACATACTCTTATCAAGCAGAAACATTACAAAGTGGATATTAAACCTGTAAATGAAGTATTCAGACATCGATATGGATATTCCAAATCAAGAGGGTTATGGTTTAATCTGGTATATACCTATCTTGCTACAGAAGCTGCAAAAGGAAGTTTAACATATGACCATTCAACGAGGGGTTCTAAATCCCTTGCCACCTCAAACAGCTTTGTTACAAGTCAGAAATATAACGGAAGAATGACTCTAAATTCAACTCATTATTTCAGCGCTGACAAGTCCAGCTCAACCCACAGTTTTAATTTGAATAACCGTAGTAATATTAGAGATGGATCTCTGAACGTTACAACAAATCTTTTTGCAAGAAAATATGATACTGGAACTGATACAACAGATCTTGACTATAATGTTTCCTTAACAAGAAAATTACCTTCAAATCTTCTTTCTCTTTCAAGTATGACTGTTTACTGGAATGAGAAAAAAAGACTAAAAGGACCGGGAAATATGAGAGTGTTTGACAAAATCCCTGAGGTTAATTTTACATCCTCAAGATTTGATGTTTTAAATAACCATTTGAAAGTAAATTACAGTCTTCTTCTTGGTAAATATTTTGAGGGTGGGACAGACAATGTTGATGCAACAAAAGAAGAGCTCAAAATCAATTATTCATCTCAGACTTATGTGATTCCGTATTTTGGAAGATTAAATTTAACTGGAAATATTCAGAACATGCAGGACAGCAAAGGTAATGATCGTAAACAGTATTTCAACGGACTAAGTTTAAATAATACTTTTAGAAAAAAAACTCAGATTTCCATGAAATGGGATAGAAGAGACAGTTTTGGTCAATCAGCCTTTTCATATTATAATCGTGAAAAAAGTTCTATTTTCAGAAACACAATTACCCACAATGAAAATAATTTCCGTTTTACTGTGTTTTCCTATAATTATGATCTTATTAAAGGTGAGTTTATGTCAAATGCATATTCAGACATGAGATATACTGATAATAAATTTGAATTCTATACAAAAGCTGATATCGATATGAAAACGATGAGTCATTCAGATTTTTTCAGTGGCGAAAAGTTTGAAATTATATCAATTTATAACAGAATTTCATACAATTTTGATCGTTCAAGTTATCTCAGACTGACATTGCCTTATGACAGAGCTACTGGAAAAATCACATCTGTTTATAAAGAATTTTCATCAAATTTGTCAGATTTAAAAATTGGAAAAATGTTTTTGGAACTTTCAAGAGTAAATCTCAGAGTAAACTGGAGAAAAGATTTAATTTCATCTGAGACAAAAGCTCTTAATTTTGAAGCTAAAATTGATTTACATTGCTGGGAAGCTCTGATAAAATGGGACAGAAACAGAAAAGAGGGATGGCTGGAATTTTATGTTAAAGCTTTTTCTGATAAAAAACATCGTGTACAGTATGATGCTGAATCTGGAAGAATTAGACCAATTTTAAACAGAGTAAATACAG
>JBAZDD010000015.1:0-19812 GCA_041654635.1 Candidatus Muiribacteriota bacterium | reverse complement strand
TTATTATATCAAATGCTTTTAATTTTGTAAAAATAGAAGTTTGTATAAATAAAGCAAATGACCATAGGGATGGTATTGTTACTGGCGTAACAAGTAATTGTCTTCGACAAGTAAAAGCTCTAAATCCATTGCTTACGGCTTGTTTGCGAAGCAAATAATAACTTGCTTAAACGAAGTTTAAGCAATAACTTGTTCATCGTAGATGAAAAATAAGTTATTTGTTGTAATTTTTATTGTATTTGTATGTTTTTGGCATCTATGTTTTTTTTGAAACTTTCTGAAACTTTATTATATTCTACAATATCTACCATGATATTAAGTTCTGATTCTTCAAATTCTTCTTTAAGTTTCTGCATTTTTTCTATTGTCATTTTTTCTTCTGATATTATTGCCAAATCAATATCTGAATATTTCTGTGAATTGTTATTAACTCGGCTTCCAAATGCTACTACTTTTACTTTCGGAAGATGTTTTTCTAATATTTTATTAATTATTTCAAGTTGTTTCCCGTTTAAATCAATCATTGTTTTTTACTAAATTTTCATAGGTTTTTTTTGCTTCTGCTATAAACTCAAGTGCTTTATAATATACTTCTTCAGCTATTGCTTTATCGTATGTATGAGAGGTTTCATTTCTTGCTTCGTGAAATATCATCCATTTTTCAACATCATCAATCAATTTATGTTTTGCTGCCATTCTATATAGATGTCTTCTTGTTATTCCTTCTGTTTCTGTTTTACTTATGTTTTCACTGAGCCATCTTTTGATAAATTTCCAGCATAATTCATAAGTAAACTCAAAATTTTGTATTATTCCTGCTTTTAATGTATTTAACATTGCAAGGTCGGTTGTTGGGTATGTTTTGGCTTTTTTTAATGATTCTATGCTGTTTTCGTATGAAAGCAGTGCTTTTTCCAGTGCTTCAAAATTCAAGTTCATTTCTTCTCCTGTTTTGCAGGTTTTATTTATTTTATCATAATTTATTTATTTAAAAAAATCCAATGTTTCGGTGGTTGCGTTGAAGTAATGCTGGTCTTTTCCTGTAAGATATGATGGCAGATACTGTATTCCACCATACCATAGATGTCCTGTGTTGTCTATTTTGATTTCTTTTATGCTGGTTTGTTTTTCAGAATGTTTATATTTGTTTATTTCTCCGCCTTTTTCATATATGGTTTCTATAAGTTTTATTTCATTGTTTTCTGTCAGGTTCTGTATAAACTCTTCCCCATTAAGTGTTTGCTGATTTTTAAAAAATGTTCGGGATATTGTTTTAAATTCTTTTTTTGATTTTGAGTGCATTATCAGCATTTCAGGGATTTTTTCTGAATATTCTGGTTTTTCAAAAAATATCGGGCTTATCAATGCGATTTTTTTTATGTGTTCGTGATTTTTTAAGCTGAAATTATACGCAATTTGTGCTGATGAGGAATATCCGACTATGTATATGTTTTCATTATCTATTGTATAGGTTTTCAGGACGTCTTCCAAACTTTCTCTGATGTATTCATAATCGTTGTATTGTTTTTCTTCTTCATTATTATTCCATATTCTTGGATTTGAGAGCACTCTTGATTCAACTCTTCTGTCCTGTGGCATTGCTTCCGGGATTAGTATTAAAAAATTGGCTGTGTCTGCTTTAATTTTCCATTGTGCTGTTTTCAGGATTGAATTATAATCTCCGCCTTCCGGGGGCAGAAGTATTAAGAGTGGGATTTTACGCTGATTTGTATATTTAACCGGCATATAGAGATAATAATTTCGACGGTATATTCCCTGTATTATTTCTCGTCTGTATAGGTTTATTTCTAATTTATCTGTTTTTTCCAGTGGTAATGCGTTTATAAATATTGATATTGTGATAAGTAATATTATTGACAGGAGTTTTTTAAGCATTACTGGGATTTTCATTTAAGAAACTTTTGTTTCTGCTGGTTTTTTCTTTTTTGGATAGAATTTTTTAAATTTTTTTGGTTTTGGTTTTTCATCTTTTGCTGTGGTATTTATTTTTTCAGATTCAGCAGATTTTATTTGATTTGGTTTTGTTTGATTTAGGTTTGTTTGATTTGGTTTAAATTTATTTTTTGGTTTGAATTTGTTTACAGGTCTGGCTGGTCTAATTATTTTTGCAGGTTCTTTTTTTTCTTCTGTCTGTGATGTTTCAATTATTGCGGGTTTTTCTTCTTTTTTATATAGTTTTTCTTTTTCATGATTAATTTTTACAAGTCTGTTATAGTTTTCTTTAAATATTTCCTGAATGTTTCTGCTTCTAATACCGTCAGCGTGTTTTCTTAACAGGTCAGGGATTTTATGGCTTCCTTCAAGGTTGCCGACCAGGGTTTCTACTCCTGTAAGTCTTGCTGATTTTAAAGCTGGTTTTACGTCTGTGTCTTTTGAAAATATTATTACTTTATCAACTAACTGTCTGTATGAAACGTGTGCTATGTCTAATCCTAATATCATATCTACCTGTTTCTGTACAAATATTACTGAGCCGTCATAGTTGAATCCGTTTATTTTTAAATCACCTACTCGAAGTGCTATGTGTTCTTCATAGGATAGTTTGTTGAGAAAGTTGGAGTTTTCGTCATAAAACTGTTTCATTTCTTTTTCGTTACTTTCAAAATAGGTTTTGAATCGGTTTATCTGGTATTCGCTAAGGGTTTTTCTTTCTGTAACACTTTTATAGAGTTCAGTTGGATTGAATGGGAATGAGGTGTAGAAAAATATTCGATATATTTTTTCGTCTGGTTCAAGGAATCCTTTAAATAATCTTACGAGTGCGGATGGGTCGTTAAAGTTGAATACACGAAACCCGGTGGATTTCTGCACTGCATACACATCCTGTTTAAAGTTTTCCCAGTCTATAAAAAATGCTACTTTTTCCATTTTATTCCTCAAATAATTTAATGTAATTTACAAGCATAAGCCGGGCAGAATATATTCTGCCCCTACAAGGGCTTAAAGGCAATTTAAAATCAATAATACATATTTTATTAGCATAAGCCGGGCAGAATATATTCTGCCCCTACAAGGGCTTAAAGGCAATTTAAATCTACAGGCCGTTGACTTTGTAGATTGTTTCTATTGCGTTTTCTGCTGCTTCTCTTACTGCTTTGTACTGGTCATATCTTGCCTGTTTTAGTATTGGCAATGCTCTTACATCACCGATTTTTCCAAGTGCTATTGCAGCCTGTTCTCTAACCTGTTTTATTCTATCATTAAGCAGTTCCATTACTGGTTCTACTGCTTCATTTGATTTCATTTCACCTAATACAAAGGTTGAATTTTCTCTCATATATCTGTTTCTGTCGCCAAGTCTTCTTATAAGTGGTTCTACTGCATCTTCAAACTGTAGTTTTGATAGTATTTTTGATGCATTCATTCTTACTATTTCATCTTCATCTTTTATTGCATTGATAAGTGGAAGCACGGCTTTTGTATCAAACTTTTTAAATGTTTCAAATACTTTGTTTTTTACCCAGACGTTTGAATCTGAGAATGCCATACAAAGTGGGATTATTGATACTGGGTTAGCCAGTTCTCCAAGTGCTTCTACTGCTGCTTCTCTTACTGAGCTGTCGTTGTCTGTAAGTGATTTAATTATGTTTTCACATGCTCTGTCATCTTTCAGTTTGCCCAGTTCTTCAAGTATTGCTTTTCTGACTGCTGAAGATGGGTCTTTAAGGTTTGTAATAAATATGTTGAGTATTCTTGTGTCTTTAATTTTTCCAAGTGCTCTGACTGTTTCTACTCTTACTTCTTCTTTTGCATCTCTCATAACCTGTGCAAGCGGTTCTACTGCTCTCGGGTCTGCAAGTTCGCCAAGTGTTTTTACTATTGTTGTTCTAACTTTTTCATTGTGGTCTTTAAGCACTTTTGTTAATGGTTCTACTGCCATGCCTGAACCTATTTTTCCAAGAGCTTCTACTGTGATTTCACGAATTTTTTCATCTGAATCTCTCAGCTGTTTGATTAATGGTTCTATTGCCTGAACGTCTTTAAACTCACCGAGCGCGTAAATTACTCCTACTGGATTTGGTTCTTTATCTGTGAGTTTTCCAAGAAGTATTCTGATTATTTTTCTGTCATTTATTTTAAGCAGTGCTTTTGTTATGTCTTCAAAATGCACGCTTGATTCTGAATCAATCAGAAGGTCTGCAAGTACTTCTATTGCTTTTGCGTTTCCTAATTCACCCAGAGCTACAACACACCAGTATTTAAGTTCGCTGTCTGCTGTGTGTAATACTTCAATTATGTTATCTACTACGTTTAAATCACCGTATTTTCCCATTAATTCAACTACATTTTTTCTCATGGCTTTTAATGATTCTCTTGTCAGCTCAACTATTTCGTCTGCTCCAAGACTCATTATGCTTGAAAAATCATCCTGTTTCATTGTATCTTTGAGGATTGAAAGCAGTATTGAATTTGCCTGTTTTATTCCCATTTCGCCAAATGTTCCTGCAATTTCAAATCTAATCCATGCATAAGATTCTTTAACTGCGGCAACCAGGGTGTCGCTGTTCATTATGTTAAGGTCAACAGACAGAAGTGCATCAACAATATGTGTAACCACTTCTTTTTCAACTGATTTAATAATTTTAAGCAGTGGATAAATTGCTCTTACATCACCTATCATGCCTAAAATTCTGATTATTTTTGTTAATACTTCATCATTTTTAATATTCAGATTTTCAATTAATGGCTCAACTGAGAATTTACCAAGTTTAACAAGTGAGCCGACAGCATTTTCACTTACGTTGAAACTTTCATCCCATAACATGTTAATCAGCTTAGGTATTGCTTTTGGATTTTTAATTTTTCCAAAACCGAAAGCTACTTCTTTTCTAACATCTTCGTTAGGGTCTTCGATAAGTTCCATAAGCGCTTCAACACAGAGTTCGTTTCCTATTTCTCCAAGTGACCATACTATCATTTTTCTTATTTCTTCGTTTTTGTCATCTATCATTGAAATAAGTGGTTCTGCTGTTTCGTCTGCTTTAATATTGCCCAGAGCTTTTACTGCATATATTCTGAGTTCATCATCTGAGGATTCTCTTGCGGTTGACAGCAATGGTTTGATTGATACTATTGACTGGATTTCTCCAAGTGCTTTTACTGCCATTTTTCTTACTTCAACATTTGGGTCTTTAAGTGTATCTATTAAATTGTCAACTGCGATGGACTGTTTTAATTTCCCGAGTGCTTCTGCTGAATATGCTCTGATGCTTTCATTCATATCTTTAAGCAGTGCAATAAGTGGTGATACTGCTACTGGTTCGTTGATTTCACCTAATGCCTGTACTGCATCCATTCTGACAAAATCGTTTGAATCGCCAAGTAAGCCGATTAATGGTTCAACTGCTTTTTTAGAGCGTAATTTTCCAAGTGCATTTGCTGCCATTTTTCTGACATCATCACTTATGTCATTAAGTGCTTTTATCATTTCTGGTTCTGCAACCGGGTCAACTATTTCTGATAAAGCTTTTGCTGCTATATATCTGATATCTTCATTTGTGTCTTTTATTAATCTAAGAAGTGATTTTGTTGCTTTCTGCGAACCTATTTTACCCAGGGATTCTGCTGCTATATAAATCAAATCTTCATTTGTGTTTTCTAATGCCTGAATAAGTATTTCAACTGCTTTTTCATCTTTGAGTTCGCCTAAACTTTTAATTGTAAGATAGCAAATATCTTCATCAGATTCCATTGCAAGCAGGTTTACAAGTGGTTCAACTGCTTTTTTATCACCAATTCTTCCTAATGTGTCAACTATTACTTCTTTCATGTCTTTTGGCGCTTCTTTAAGTCCTTTTGAAAGTTCACTCACTGCTTCTTTTGCTTTCAAATCGCCAAGTTCTTCAATTATTCTATATTTTTCATCTTCTACAAGTGTTTTTTTCAATTTTTCAATTAATTCATTAATCTGTTTCTGTCTATCCTCAACCTTATGAGATACAGAGGATTTTTCTATTTCCTGAGTGTATTCTTTTTCATCTGAGTAATCATTTTCTTCTGCTTTTTCATCTTTTTTCATTCTTGCTTTAATTCGCTGAAGAAGCGGTAGGTCTTTTTCATTTACTTCATCAAACTGATTTATTGTTTTTTCTTTTTTTGCCATGTAATCAGGTTTCGGGTCTGGATAGCTTTCTTTCTGATATGTTTCAGCAAAAGGTGATTCTTCTTCTATTTCTGAATAATCATCTTCAACTTTATATTCATTTTCTGTTATTTCTTCAAATTTATTCTGTTCAAAATCGGTATTAAGTTCACTTTCTTCATCTGTAAATGTGTCGAATGGATTTTCTTCTTCTGTGTCATCTAATAAATCTATTTCTTCCTCAAATGTGTTTACTTCTTTTTTAGGTGTTGGTTTAAATTCATCATCTGGTATGAGTTTTGGTGGAAGTAAATCTGCGTATTCGTCTTCAACTGTTTTTTCAACTTTCTTTTTTACAGAAGGTTTTGCTTTTTCTTTAACTGGTGGTTCTTCTTTCTGTGGTGGAAGTAAATCAGCGTATTCATCTTCTTCACTGACTTCAGTTTCGTCTGTTAAATCAAAATCACCAAGTTCATCAGAGCCTTGTTCAAGTTCTTCATCAAGAAGTTTTTCAATTTCTTTGTCGCTGATTTCTTCTTCTTCACCCATGGTTATTTCTTTTTCAAGTTCATCGCTGAAGGAATTTGCAAAATCTTCAAAATCGTCTATTTTCTTCTCAATTTCTTTATCTTTATTTTTTACTTCTTTTGCAGCTGGTTTTGGTGGGGTCTGTTTTACTTCTTCTTTTTCAAAAAGTGAATCTATATCCAAATCCTGTGCTGATGTATCATCATCACTGATTTCAAACACTTCATTTTCAGTTTCAATGTTTTTCTGAGGAGTTTTTGCAGGTTTCTGGGCTGGTTCTTCTGCTTCAAGGAGTTCATTAAATATTTCATCGTTTTCTGTGGAATTTGAACCTGTGGATAGGTCGAAATTGATTTCTTCTGTGGATGAATTTTCGGTTTCATCAGAAATTTCTGAGAAAAAATCATCATCAGAAAAAAGTGAATCGAGTTCAGAGTCTCCTTTTTTTGATTGTTTTCCATCACCTTTTTTTTCATTTGACGAAACTATATCATCAAGGTTTATATCAAAATCAAAATCAAATTCTGCCTCACCTGATGACAGCTCACTTCCACAGTCTATACAGAACTTATCCTGCTCTTTATTTTCTTTTCCACATTTTTCACATTTCATTATTTAGACTCCTCCCTCCCCATGAACTTTAAAAAATTTTCTGTCAGATATCTTCGGATTTCCAAATTTTTATGCAATTTAAGCACATTATTTGTTATCTCTTTACAGTCATCGACAGAAATATTCCTCAGCAATAATTTAATTTGTGTGGTAGCTGATGGAACCATTGAAAAATCTGTTATTCCCATTCCAATAAAAACCGGCAGACAGATGGGGTCTGCTGCCATTTCACCACAAATCTGAAGTTCTTTGTTATTGTTCTTACAGATTTCAGCTATATGTTTTATAACTAAAAACAATGCTTTGTTATACCAGCAGTACAGGTCTGATATTCTGAAATTCATTCTGTCAACTGCAAGTAAAAACTGAAGTAAATCGTTTGTTCCAATGCTGAAAAAATCCATTTTCTCAACAAAATAATCCATGTATAAAACTGCTGATGGTACTTCTAACAATATTCCATGTTTTATGTCAGGATTAAATGTTTTGTTCTCATTCAACAGCTCATTTCTTACTTCTTCGTTTATATTTAATATTTCATCAACTTCACCTGGAAGTGATATCATCGGATACATTACTTTGACATTTCCATTAACACCAGCTCTATAAATTGCTTTAAGCTGGGTTTTAAATATATCTCTTCTGTCAAGAAGTATTCTTATTCCTCTCCATCCAAGAAAAGGGTTATTTTCGTTTCTTATATCAGTAACCCCGGCTACACTTTTATCCCCACCAATATCAGCCATTCTTATTACTATGGAATTCCCCTGGAGTTTTTCTACAATTTTACTGTAATGATTATACTGTTCATCTTCTGAAGGAATATCACTTCTATCCATAAACATGAATTCAGTTCTATATAATCCAATATTTTCAACACCATATTTTTTCATTTTCATAAATTCTGAGAAAAGCTGAATGTTTGCGGAAAGATTTATTTTAAGTTTATCTGTGGTCTGGGCTGGAATTTTTACTGCTTCCATTTTTTGACTGTTCATTTTCTGAAATTCTTCCATCAGAGCTATGTATTTTTTTATTTCAATGTCTGTCAGATTAAGAAAAACTTCGCCTTCTGTGGAATTTATTACTATAAAATCACCTTCTGAAACATATTGAGTGACGTTTTTTACTCCGGTCAATGCAGGGATTTCAAGTGCTCTTGAAAAAATAGCAACGTGTGAATCTCTTCCGCCTTTTTCAGTACATATTCCTGCTACACCCTGCTCGGCAAGGTGTAAAAGCTGGGTAGGAGTTAATTCTGGAGCAACAACAATAAAACCTTGCAGTCCTTCATAGCTTTCTTCTGTGCCATTATTAAGATTGAGTATTATTCTTCTTCCAACATCTTTTATATCAAATGCTCTTTCTTTTATAAGTTCTGACTCAGCCTGTGAAAATTTTTCAACAAGTTCATCAACAACTTCGTTTACAATCCACTCTGCATTTTTCTTTTTTAATCTTATTCTGTTATAAACTTCTTTGTAAAAAACAGGGTCTTCAAGTATCTGAACATGTGCTTTGAAAATGTTTACATCTATTTTCTGCTCAACATCCGCTTCTTCAATTTTATCTATGGTTTCAAAAAGTTCTTTTTTTACATTTATTACTGCATTTTTATATCTGTCAAGCTCTAAATCTATGTTTTCAATTGAATATTTTTCAAAAGAACTATTCTGTTTTATTATTCTTGTTCTTCCTATTGCTATTCCATCAGAAACTGATATACCCTTAAAAATCAAACTTTACTCCTCGTCAAACTTTCTTTCAAAAAGTTCTGCAATTTTATCAACTACTTCTTTTTCTTTATCGCAGTCATTTGCTTCAATCTGGACTTCTTCATCTTTTTCTGCCGCTAGTATCATTATGCTTAAAATACTTTTCGCATCTGCCACAAGTCCATTTTTTTTAAGTTTAATATCACCATTATATTTTGTCGCAACGTCAACAATCATTGAGGCTGGTCTTGCATGAATACCAATTTTATTAGTTATTTTTACAGTTTTTGTGTACATTTCAGTTCCTGTTCTGTACTAATTTTTTAGTAATTTTCATTTTAAATTCTTCATCTGAGGCAAGTGTTATTTTCTGATTAAAACATATCACGCTTGACTGATAAATTTTTTCAAATCCACTTTCAGATATTGATACTGTTTCTATCGGGAATGTCCAAATATCAAGGAATGTATCAAGTAAAAATTCATAAGCTATATTCATATAATCATCTTTGACACCTATCATGTTCTGTTCATTCAGTTTATTAACGCTGTCTAAAAAATGATTTTCAAGTTTACCATTTTCATTGTAATAATATCTGTCGTCAGCATGACCGCCAAGCATTGACAGATTAAACTCAACACCATGCCACAATGTGAGTTTTTTATCTGAAAGATTTTTAATTTTATAATCAATCACAATATTTTCATTTTTAAAACTGACTACTTTTGTAACATTTACTGGTTCAAATATACCATCAACCCATACATGACCATCTCTGAAAAATTCTATTGAGGTTGAGCCGTCTGTAGCGATTTTTATATTATAATCATAAGGCTCGGTAACAAAATCACCCTGTTCTCCATATATTACTGAAGCAAAACTTTCCGGAGTTGTATCTGGGTGAAAAAAGTGGTCTATGAGAGAGTTTCTTCTGTACCAGTCATAGTTGAGCACTTTATCAAGATTATCTTCTTTTATTACAATTTTACCTTCAGAATCTGTTGGATTGTTTGTAACTCTGCCTTCTCTAATCATATCAATAAGTTTCTGATGATATGATTCTTTTCTTCTCATCAAAGTATTCAGAAGATTGTAATTAACAGGTTTTATATCTTCTTCAAATAGAGTTGCACCTTTTTTAAGGTCAAAATAAAGATTATAATAATTATTTGACATAAGCACTTCTTTATAACCATCAAAATCAAAGTCTTTTTCTGTTATTTCCACTTTTCGCTGTTTTCCATTTGACGAATCTGCCAGTTTTTCAGCCTTTATAAGGTTTTCATAAATTGCATGTCTTAAATGAGGAAGATAAAGACCGCCGAAAACACCATGCCAGTATGGACAGTTACATTGACCTGCCATAAGATAATCCAGCGCTTCATTCTGCTTTTCGCCAGGCTCCATACTTCTTATTTTTTCATGTACATGAAGCATTTTTTTATGCATATTGTTTGCTTCAGAATATTTATATAGAAAGTTTCTGAAAAATCCTCTTCCTAAAAACTTTTCACAGCTTGATAAAACTTCTTTTCCTTTAAGATTATTTTTGATATATTCAACTTCTCTCTGCATGTGGGTTGATAGTGACCATTCCATCATTTCATTATAGCTTGCATTGTTAAGATAGATTATTCCATTACAATCAGAATTTTGAATAAACTCAGAAAACAGTCTTATTTTTATCCAGCCTGAATTTTCAGATATCAGGGTGTAAAACTTCTGTAACCATCCTTTTTCATATACTGAATTATAAGTTCCAGGCCAGTCTCCGAATTTTTCGCCATCATCTGCCATTGTCAGCATGGTTTTTCCGTCATCAGTTGCTTTCTCAAGAAAGTATTCCATAACTTTTTCATGGGTATCAAAAGGTATAAGGTATCTTGATTTTTTGTCTATCGGAATAAGTTTCAAGGTCTGACCCTGATCTTCTGTTAAAAAATAGCTGTTAAGGGTTTCAGGCAGTATTCCTGAATTAATAAAATGTGAATCATCAAGTACAACATATTTGACACCGGCTTCTACCAGTGAACCAACCAATCCCTGTTCCCAGACTCTTTCAGCCAACCACATTCCTGTTGGTTTATAATTGAAGTGTTTTTCAATGTATGCTGTCAATTTTTTTATCTGAGCTACTCTGTCTTCGTGAGGAATAAGCGGCATTATTGGTTCATAGTACCCACCTGTCAGTATTTCTATCTGATTTCTTTTTACAAGTGTTCTTATATTTTCAAAGTAATCTGTTCTATTTTTTTCTATCCATTCAAGAAGTATTCCGGTAAAGTGAATGTTCATTTTAATTTCAGGGTTTGAAAGAAGCAGGTCTATGAATGGTTTATATGAGTTGTTAAATGCGTTTTCAAAAACAAACTCGAAATTGCCAATTGGCTGATGATTATGTATTCCCATTAAAAAATTAATTTTTTTCACCTTACCCTCCCTGCGAAATTTTTTATATTATATATTATTAATACAAAATTATCAAGATAGAAGTTTGATTAAAATTGACATTTTCAGTTGTTCATCCGGGGATATTTTTTTTATATCCAGTTGTGATTGATTAAAGATTTTTTTATAGTTATGGTTTATATAATCTTTTAATTTTGGACTGGTTAATTTTTCAGCGTTTACATTAAAATCTTTTGATTTTTTTGCCCATATTTTTCCTTTAAGAAATTTTGAGCTGTATTTTCTTAAAAAATATTTTTCCATATTGTTATTTTCAATAAAATCTTCGGGGAGTTTGTTTATAAGATTAAAAAACTCCGATGTACTGTATGGTGAAATTCTTTTAATATTTTGATTTAATTCTGAATTATTCCATATAAGTGCAAGCTGATTATTAAGAAAAAATGTATTTACAACAAAATCTATTCTGCCTAACGTACTTTCAAGGTCAAAGTTTGATATGCTGTTTTCCCAGATTTCTTTCACTTCCTGATTATTAAATATTGAAAAAATGATTTCTTTGTCAAAAAAACTGTATTTTTCCATAAAAGTCTGGAAAGTTATTATTTTTTCTTCATGCTTAACTATTCTATAATCACCGCATATTTCATCTGCTCCTATTCCGGTTATTACACTTGTTGCATTTATGGCGCTGGCATTTTTTACATGAAAAAAATCATCTGCAAACCCAGCATTTATGAATGGATAATTAAATTTGTACGACTGTAATAATTCAAAGTATCTTTCACTGTCAGGATATTCATAAAAAACTTTTTTTACTTCATAATGTTCAAAAGCTTTCTCAACATCTTCTTTCTGATCAGGCATATACACTGATACCCCGGCAATTGGATGGTTAGATGCTGTTTTATGAAGTATTATTGTTGAATCGAGTCCACCTGAAAAAAGAATGTATGGTTTTTTTCCTGTTTTTTTAAGAAATTCATTAAATATTTTTTCCATTTCATTTTCAAAAAATTCATTTTCTTCTCTTGTTATTTTCTTTTCATGGTTTATTTTTGAACTTTCTCTCTCGATTTTGTCTGATGATATCAGTTTCAGATTTGAAATAAGCGGTATTATATTATCATATATGCAGTAAGGAAAAAAATTGCACCCAAAAAGCATTAGCTGGATTATTCCACTTTTGTTTTCAGGATTTTGATTAGTTTTTTTTTCTGGTATTCTGTCAATTATCTGAGAATTTTTTAAACTGTAATATAAAGGTTTTTCTATATAACCTGGTGTTTTCATATTCCATTTAAAAGTTCATCAAGTGATTGCAGCATGTGTTCAGAATCTATATCTCTTCCGCTGTAAACTTTTGCAATATTTAGATTTGAATTAAATCTTTCAGTATTTCCGGTCAGCTGATATGTCATGGCAAGCATTGCTCGAGCATCACTGTTATTAATTTTAGTGGAATATACTGGTTCAAATATTGTTTCATAACTGTAAAAGTATATTTTTTCAAGATAAAGCTGTGCTGCTACTATGTTATTTACATAATTTCCATTTACAAGTCTTGTTCCTTCGGGGTTTGAAAGGCTTATAAATGCAAGTCCTGCATAGGCTTCGTTTATTACCGCCGGATCCTGTTCTGTTGCAATTATGGTTGAAAATATTTCATCTGCTTTAATATAGTTGCTGCTTTCAACTGCACTCCACCCACCGGAAAAATCTGCTGTGAGTTTCTGGGCACGGGTTACATCGGCTTTGCTTCCGCACCCAGTCATTAATGATATAATATATACAAATAAAAAAAATGGTATTATTTTTTTTAAACTTCTTTTCATATTTCCCCCTGTTTATCCGTTATCCGTTATCCGTAATCTGTAATCCGTAATCCGTTAAAAGCGTTTTTGTTTTGCTTTCTCGGATCACTCATTACCCATCACTGATTACGGCTCTTATCTTAATACCGCTATTTTTCCGGTTCTTTCTACTTTTTTACCTGTATTGTCATTTACTTTTATTTTGTAAAAATATACTCCGTTAGCTGCTGTTCTTCCTCTTCTGTCTTTTAAATCCCACATGTATTCATATACTCCGGCTGCTCCAGCACCTGGAATATTTGAACCATATATTTTTCTGCCACTTGTATCATAAATATCAAGTATTACATTAGCGGTAGTGTTGCTTGTTATTTCATACTTTATCACTGCATAATCTGAAGCTGGATTTGGATATGCTGCCATGCTTCCAACACCAAGCGGTCCCGGCGCACGGAAAATTCCTGTAAATTTCCCTATGTTTCCTACTCCATCTTCGGTTATTAATTCAATATCAGTTAATCCTGCGGAAAGATTAATAAAATAACTTTCATCAATTTTCATTCCATCTTCATTTACAACAGATGGAGCTTTTCTTCCGTTAATAATAACATCTTTAACTGTAAATCCAGTTGAGTCATTAATTTCAAACTCAGGATTTTCATACTGTTTCTGTGTCATTTTTACTCTCGCGGAAAGTTTATCCCTGAGAAGTGCAAATCTTTTTGAGTTTTCTATTTCAACATTCATTCCATTTGAAACTTTTGAAATAAATTTCCATCCATTTTCTCCATCTTTTACAAAAAGTGCGATTTTTTCAGGCAACTCATTGTTTTCTACAGCCAGATTGATTTTAGAATCTGTAGTTCCTGTTACAGCTTCATATTCAAATGAATAGAGCTCAAGTTCTTCAACTTCTGCACTGTATGAAGGCGCTCTGTTTGATTCTCCTTTTTCTGAGTTGTTATAAAAAATCATTGCAGGTGAATCTGATTTTCCGCTCAAATTTAAAAATCCGTCTGCAAGCAATATCGGCGCTCTGTTTATATATCCATAATCCATGAATATTCCAGAGTTAAGTGTTGAAAGAGTTACGTTGTCTGTTCCCTCTGCACTGATTGATACCATTCCAAGCAGATTTGTATTTAATTTATAGGCTGCAAACCAAGTATGTTCACCATTATCTCCATTATTGGTTTTAACAGGATTTAAATTTACTACTCCGCCACCTCTCTGTTTAATTTTAACTGAGAGGTCTGGCATATCATTTGAATGAGATGCTATAATAAAAATTTCATTATTTGCAGCTGGATTTTTAAAAGCTACAAAACTGAAATCTTTTGATTCTGTTCTGAAAGAATAATATTGAGGATTTTCAATAAAGTTGTTACTTTCATCTGTTATTCCAGAACTAATGTTTATTGTATAATATGAATTATTTGCAAATGGTATTACAGGTGTAATATTTAAAACAAATCTGTTTCTGCCACTTATTGTTTCAAATCCATAATTATAACTGTATTCTACTGTTGAAAAAGCAGGTATTATATGAGATTCTCCCGGATATATTCTAACATAATCTTCAAGCCTTGATAAAACATTATTGTTGAGTTTCTCTGAAAATACAAGCTTGACACCTGATTTTATTCCATAATCTGTCATCGCGCTCAACGGCGAAGATTCGGAAGCTATCAATGCTGGTTTTTCATTGTCATTTTTTGTTTTAAATTCAAAAACATAATCATCTACTGGTGAATCTTCAAAAACATTGTTGTTGTTTCCATCAAGATTTTTTCCAAACTCATTTTTAATCGAAGATATCAATATAACTCTATAATTAGTATTGTGTTTCAGAGCTGATTTTGGACTTAAAATTATTATTTTATCTTCATTAAGATAACTTACATCGGCAGGAACAAGTGCTCCTGAATTTTTTTCTGACATCATAATTGAATTCCCTGAGCCATAACCAACTGTGGTTCTGTCAATTGTGTGACTCATAAAAATGGAAATTTTTGCATTTGTTTCAACGCTTTCTTTTTTATTATAAGGATTGGTCTGAATTACTGAAAGATACTGTCTTCCGTCAGATGTAACTATTTCGTGTATATAATTATCTACCGGGTCGTTTTCCATAACTTCATTTTTATTTCCATCAAGTGTATTTCCTGCTTTATCTCTAATGTTTCCAGATAATACAAATGTGTATTTTGAATTATAATCAAGTAGTCTGTCAAAGGTTACAAGCAATACTGTGTTATTACTTTCCCATGTGTATGTTGCAGGCCACTTTTCAATTGAATTATATTTTCTGAAATTAACATAACTGTCAATGTTTGCAAAAAAGTGGTCAGAATCCATGTCAAAATCAGAAGTAAAATGAATTTTAAGATGTGTTCTTCTGTCTGGCTGTGTAACATCACTGTATAACTCTTCAACATGTGATACTGTAGGTGGTGATGGTCGTTTTGTTGTGAATGTAAACTCGAATTCTCCACCATCTAAGAAATTTTCATCCGGTAAATCAACATCTTTAATGTTTTTTACCACAACAAGATACTCTGTATTAAAATCAAGATCATCATCAAGTGTTATTACAGCTAAAAACTCATCATTTGAATTTCCATTGTTATTTCTGTCAACTCCATTTTCACTTTCATAGTAATTATAGGTAATGTTTGTCACAGGAACATTTTCTGGAAGCTTCATCACATAGAAATTTGATGGATTTTTAATACTGTATTCAAATCCTGGCTGTCCATAATCAACACTGTTTATGTTTTCAGAAAACTGAACCCATATTCTTGTAACGTTTTTATTGGTTGTAATTTCATTTCCTGAAGGTCTGAAATTTACAATATATGGTGCTATATCATCAGATACGGTTATATAATTGGTATGATTTTCATCTCCTGCAAGCTTATCCCCTGTTGTATCTCCAAAAAATAAATTTCCAGCTAAATCTGTTAAAGTTGAACTTCCTGACTGTTTCAGTATTGTTACAGTGTAATCATCATTTGGAAAACTGTCACCAAGTAGTGAGGTTGGAGTAATTACCATGACAGAATAATCAACGTCTGGAATAAAGTTTGTTCCGCCTGGTCCATCGAATGGATTTTCATCACCTGTAAGATTTTCAAATCTTACATCATATCTATCCTGTGATAAAACCTGTCCTAATGAATTTTCAATTCTGACAAAATTTTTAAGCTGTGCACTTCCTGTAACTTTCATTCTTTCAGAAAATATAAATCTGAATGAAGTTCCAGTCTGCATTGCTGTTTTTTCAAATTTTCCAGTAGGTCTTACACTATCTTTTGCTGTTTTAAAACTCCATATAAATAAATTTGACCTTTCAGGGAAAATTGACCCTCTGTTATTGAGTCTGTTTCCTGCCATATCTTCTACACTGGTGGATAGTTCAGCATAATATATGGTGTCATATTTCAAAGGTATTTTATATTTCTGATTATTTCCTAAATCTTTTTCAAATTTGAAAGTTGCAGTTTTTGTATTTTCATCGTAATTGACAGCGGGAGTTGCAAGCTGCACTTCGTTTCCATTGTTATCAAGATAATAAATTCTGAAAACAGGTGGGTCTGTGCTGATTGTTCTTGGGTCACCATCTGCTATGGTATTATCCATCTGCTCTGAAAAAGTTATTTTAAAATCAACCGGCTCACCATTGGCTTTTATTACAGGAATATTTGTTGCCCCGTTCACTGGATATGTTGATATAACTTCTGGAGGAGTTACATCAAAATCGTTTGAGGTTGTAAATTTCCATATTTTATTATAAGCAAGAGGATTTCCATCAAGGTCTTTTGGAGAATATTCTACTCCAAGAGTGTTTATACCTATTGAAACTGTGTATTCAGTTGAAACTTTAAGAGAACTTGCAGGGTAAAAATACCCAATATTATTTACATCATCATAGAAAAGTGAACCAATAATATTCTGATTACCATCATTAATAGAAATTGACTGAAAGTTAATAGAATTTGGATTCATTTTTTCTGAAAATTTGAAAATTATGTATGAGTCAAGCGAAACATGTTTTTCACCGTTTTCAGGGAAATGTTCAATTACTATTGGTTTTACTGATGTCTTGAACGAATATCTTTCTTCTGACTGTAAGGCATTACCTGATCTGTCCTGAAGCAAATCAGCATCTGACTGTATAACAAGCGTACAGTCCGCATTTTTAGGTAATAAGGTTTTTGGATTAACTTTTACATAATATCTATAATTTCCATAAATATATTCCATGTAGTAATCAATATCTACTTCGACTTCCCCATCAACTATTCCATCATTATTCAAATCATATTCAATATAAAAAGCTTCACTCTCTAATGCAAACTCATTAAGTTGTTTTGAAAATTCAACTTTAATTTTTGTATCAACTGGATAACCATCTGTATAATTTGATTCTAATACAATATCATTTACAATTGGTCCTAAAGTATCTTTTTTTATTTCAAACTGAATAACATAATCTGTTGCTAATGTATGACCTGCATCATCTTCAATCTGCTTTCCACCAATAAATGCTGAGTTTACATGAATAAAATATTCACCTGGTGGAAGAAGCTGTCTTTCACCATTAATTTCATTATAAATTTCAAGTATAAAATCTTTTTTTACACCATCATTATTTAAATCAATATCATCCCACATTTCATCTATGTATAAACTTTCCATTAAACCATCAGTTAATCCTGCCTCAGCTACAAGATTTACATCTGTTTCAATCCAGATTGGATTGGTTGTGGCACCTGTTCCTATTGGAACAATTGGTATTGTGTTTGGTCCATTTGCAATAAAAGCTGATTTTACATTCACATTTTCTGAAAAATAAACCCTCGTTGTAGTTATTTCTCTATATGGCATTATTATCTGACCATCTGTCGGAAAAGAATTCACAACCTCTGGTAAAAGGGTATCTCTTGAACGGAAATTTCTTACAATAGGTTTTTCAAGATTTATTCCAGTGTTATCTTTCAGTCTTGGAAGTATATATAATACATAATTTTTATCTCTGTGAAAAACACCAGGAACCGGATAATAGCTGTCTGGATGGGTCTGTACTCTTGTGGTTATTCTGAAATCACGGTTTGGATTTCTTCCCACTCTCATATCTTGTTCAACAAGAATTGGAACATTTTTTACTCCATCAAAAAGAGTATAATTATCAGAATTCAATGTTGAGCTTAAATCCATATCTTTTGTAAAAGAAATATCTATTGAAGCATCATCATATAATGTTGGATAATCTACATGGGGTGCAGCAACAAAAGCAAAATTGCTCAGTTTTGGATTTTCTTCATTATATGCTATTGTAAAAAAATCCCATGATGCTTCATTATCCATGTTATTTCCAGAAATATCTTTGACACTTGGTGATATTTTAACTCTGTAAGTTCTTTCTGGATGAAGCGGGTTTAGTGGCTGTATATAAAGTCTTGAGTTGGTCGAATCATAGGTTAACCCTATATTTATCTCAGTTCCACCATCAAAAAGTTTTATATTATGCTGATTCAGAGAACTTTCAAGCATTTTCTCATCAAACTGGGCATATATCTGAACATTTGTCGGAAGTCCAACCTGACCAGGGAAAGGATATCTTTCAATTATATACGGTGGTATATTATCTTCCTCAGTGGTGAAATTCCATGCCATTCCTGTAAAATTTATTCCTGCAACGTCTTTAAGATTTTTGTTTATTGTAATCCAGTATTCCTGAGAATAGTTAAAAGGTTCATCTGGAATAAATATAACTATGTGTTCATCAGCATTACCGTCATATTGAAAAGTAAATTGTCCATTTACTATAGGCTGAATATCAAATGCATTCATTAAAGAAAGCTCATCTATTCTTTCATCAAACTTGAATTTTATAATTGAATTTACTCCAACACCTGAAGCTCCGGGGGAAGGCGACATAAAATCACCACTCATAATCTCTGGAGGAGTGTTATCAGTTAAAAAAAACAGTTCATTGATTGCATCTATATCATCTACAACGAGAGGATTTCCTGCTTTGTCCCATAATACACTGAAAACCATTTCATAAAATCTCTTTGGTCTGAACCAGTGAAAATCATGAACATACACTATCTGGATATTTTCACCATCGACTGGTCTTACAACTATCTCATTTCCGTCTTTCAAAACATTTTCCCAGTCCTCACCATGAATACTTGGATCCATGTCTGTTCGGATTATCCAGTTTGTCGATTCAACAAATGCTGTTTCTGGATTCCTTCTTTCAATTACTATTGGCTCATTAAATTCAAGAGTAACTTCTGAATATATTTTTACATTATTTACATCGTTGTTTTCTACTGTCATTGCAGTAAATCCAGGTGGAGTGTTATCAAAAACTATGTAATCTTCATGAGAAAGGTAACTGTTTGTTACCTCACCTGTGTCAAAAGACACTATTAACTTAACCGGATCTGCTGAAGTCAAAAGGCTGTCGGGTAATCTTATTGTATGGTTTCCAAACTGTTCAGATGGACTGACAGGATAGGTTTCTGCTGCACCAAGCTGGATATCACCAATAGAATCAAACCAGAAACGTGCAAAAATAGTTCCTCCTCCTCCGGGAGGATTAGATACTCGGTAAGA
>JBAZDD010000014.1:0-20025 GCA_041654635.1 Candidatus Muiribacteriota bacterium | reverse complement strand
TGGGGATTCAGGCGGTTTACAACTTGGTTTAAAACATGATTTTGAAGTAATTGCTGATTCTTTTATGAATATAACAAACTCTCAGGCAATGGAATTTTATGGAAAAAATGGTGTAAAAAGAATTTGCCTGTCCTATGAACTTGGTTCTGATTCTCTTTCAGAACTTGGAAGTTATAAAAATATCCAGACTGAATTACTTGTTTATGGCAAAAAAGTTTCAATGATTTCAGCAAACTGTATTCTGTTTAATACTGGTGAATGTAAAGAAAAGACAGGTTGTTCTCAGAATTTTCAGATTAAGGATTCAAAAGATAATGTTCTTGATGTAATTTGTGCTGACTGCAAAAATTATATTTTTCATTCAAAATTAACTGATTTTAGAAAAGAAAATTTAAAAGCTGATTATTTGAGATATGATTTAACTGGTTTTTAAAGACAGAAATTCTCAATGAAATTTAAAGAAAATCCTGTTCTGGACGGGGTTTGTGCCGTCAAACTTTACGATTTAGTAAAGTTGGAAGGCCAGACCCCTAAAGGATTTTCAGTTAAATTGAGAATTGCTGTTTTAAAGATATTTTTCAAGAATTTCAGTAAATCTATTTGTATTAACAGGTTTTGAAATATAATCATCCATTCCAGCTTCAATACATCTTTCTTTTTCACCCTTGATAACACCTGCAGTAAGTGCAATTATCGGAGTTCTTTTTTCTTTCTCAAATTTTCGTATTTCACGTGTGGCATCATATCCGTTTAATCCAGGCATCTGAACATCCATGAAAATAAAATCGATTTTATTCTGTTTAAATAATTCAACTCCCTTTTCCCCGTTTGCTGCTTCAAAAACATAAATTTCAGGATTGAATTCTTTTATCAGGATTTTTGTAAGTTCCATATTATCTAAATCATCTTCAACTACAAGAATATTGTATTTTCCAGCTTTTTTTTCAGAATGTAAATTACTTTCAACATCTTTTAAGATTTCTTCTTCATCTGTAATTTTCAGCTGAGAAAGCAGATTAAATAATCTTGACATAATTACAGGTTTTACAATTTTATATTTAACATCAAGTTCATCACATTCTTCTTTAATAAAACTTTCATCAGAAGATGAATGTAAAAATATAATCGGTTGTTTTGAAGCAGGAATTGCTGAATTACCTCTGATTTTTCTTATCAGTTCAAGACCATCCATTTCAGGCATGTGATAATCAACAATCATTAAATCGTATATATTACCAGTCTCAAGCTTTTCAAGAGCTTCTACTGCACTTTCAACAAGCTCTGTTTCAATATTTTTTAAACCAAGCATTTTTTTTAGAATTTTTCTGTTGTTAAAATTATCATCTACCACAAGTATTTTTTTAATTTCAATTTTATAATTTTCACCAACAGGTTCTCCATATTCAAACTCTGTATTAATTGTAAAGAAAAATGTGCTTCCAACATTTTCAACCGATTCTAAAAAAATTTCAGAATTCATTTTTTCAAGAATTTTACTTGAAATTGTAAGTCCCAGTCCGGTTCCTCCATATTTTCTTGTAGTTGAACCATCTGCCTGCCTGAATGCTTCAAAAATAATATTTTTCTTATCTTCAGGTATTCCTATTCCAGTATCTCTAACTGAAAATTTCAAATCTATTTTATTGTGATTTAATGAAGAAACACTCTCAACTTTTAATTCAATTTCCCCTTTTTCTGTAAATTTAATTGAGTTACCAATAATATTAACAAGAACCTGTCTGAGTCTTACTGCATCTACTTTTATAAATCTTGGTATTGATAAATCCATGTTAAGCAGAAGTTCAACAGGTTTCTGAGCAACCTGATATCTGAAAATATCTACAATATTTTCACAGAATTCATAAATATCTGTTTTTTCTGAGTTAAGCTCGATTTTTCCAGCTTCAATTTTTGAAAAATCAAGAATATCATTAATCAGATCAAGCAGAGTATTTCCTGCTCTTCTTACAGTATTAAGGTAATCCTGCTGCGAGGCATCAAGTTCAGTATGAAGAAGCAAATCTGAAAATCCAATTATTGCATTCATAGGGGTTCGTATTTCATGACTCATATTTGCAAGAAATTCTGATTTTGCCTGATTAGCTTCAACTGCTTTCTGTTCATTTTCCATAGCTTTAGTTGTTATTTCTTCAAGTTTTTTATTTGCTTCTATTAATTTCTTTTCTTTTTCAACTTTATAAGTAGTATCTGTAAAAACTGTTGCAAACTGAAGTGGTTCTGGTGAATAACACACTACATCAAAATATCTGTCCAATTCCTGAGAGTAATTTTCAAATTTTAATGGTTCTCCAGTTAATGCGACCTGACCATATTTTTCAATCCAATATTTTTCTGTTGCAGGCAAAATTTCCAATACTGTTTTTCCAATAACACTGTCTTTTTTTAATCCGGTCAGTTTTTCAAATGCCGGATTTATATCTATAAACTTATAATCAATCGGAATTCCATTTTTATCAAGTATTATTTCATGAAGTGCTAATCCCTGCTCCATTTTTTCAACAAGACTTGAATATTTTTTTTCACTGTCAATAATTGCCTGTTGTTTTGAATACTCTTCAGTTACATCTCTGAAAACAAGCACAACACCCGAAATCAAATTATGCTCTTCTTTAATTGGAGCAGCACTGTCTGCAATCTGATACTCATTACCATCTTTTGAAATTAAAATAGTGTGATTGGCAAGTCCGACAATTTTTCCAGTTTCAAGTACGGTGTCAACAGGATTAAACGCTTTCTCACGTGTTTTTGAATTTATAATATTAAAAACTGTTTCAAGATTTTTCCCAAGAGCTTCTTCTTTTGACCAACCTGTTAAAAACGAAGCAACTGGATTAATCTGAGTAATAATGCCTCTGTTATCAACCGCTATAACCCCATCACCAATAGAATTAAGAGTTATTGAAAGACTTTCATGACTTTCAAAAAGACTTTTTTGAATTTTTTTAATTGTATTAAGATTTTTTCTTAAAACCATAATAACAAAAATCAACATTATTATAAATAAACCAGCCAGTGCCAAAATTAATAATGTTCTACTTTGAATTATTTTCTGTGAGATTTTTAAATCAGTAATATCAATAACTGAAAATGTAAACCCTTCTTCAAGATTTTCTCTGTTTACAGGGGTTAAATGAATATAAGTATAGACAGTTTCACCTGTTTTTCTTTTCAGTGTAGCTTCAACAAGAGTTTTATCATGTACTTTACCTTTTTCATATAAAACTTTACCAACTCTTTCGTATTCTGCATTATTTAAATAAATTAAAGATGTTTTACTTCCCATAAGTTCATCAAAAGAATATCCAGTTATATCACACATGTATGCGTTTGCATAAGTAAAAACACGTTCATTATTTACAGTACCAAGACCCACCGGCGTTGAATATAAAATACTGTCAAGAAAATTCTTATCTTCTGAAATTGAATCATGTGAATAAATTGAAATTACAGATAACAAAATTAACGTAAAAAATATAACTCTTGATGAAAACGAGCTTTTCAAAAAAACTCCTTAAATAAATTATTTTATAGAAATTGTAGTTTATCAAAAATATAACAATAAGTAAAATTATCAATTAAATAAATTTTTAAATATATTTATCATACTTGAATAAATACCGGGATACATTTCACCTATCACAATGATAATATCTACAACAAAAAGAAGTATAATCCAGAACTCAAGTTTAGCCGCACGAACAACATTATCTTCGTCACGCATGAGCGAATTAAATTTTTCAATTTCTTCAATTTTAAGTTTTACTGTTTCATATAGTGAGCTGAATTTCAATTTTTCAATTATTTTACTGTAAACATGACTGTAATAAACATCATCTGTTACTTTAAGAGCATTTGAAATATCTCTGATTAAATCAACAATATCTACACGAAGTTCCAATAATGACATTGCTCTTTCGATTAACTTTTTATATTTTTTAGAAAAAATCGTTGGTCCAAGAAGTGAAGAGTTGAACTTATAAGTTTCGCTTTCTTTGTAGAGAGTTTCAATATATTCATCAAGAAGATAATCATAAACTTTAAGCTCATACATCTGAGTATATCCTAATTCAATCAATGCCTGAATATTATCAATTTCTTTTTCATTAAATTTTACATAAGCATTTTTTGAAGTTATTATGACTTTCTCACTGTCAAAACATCCAAGATTAGGATTGAGAATATCCTGAATAATTCTTGAACACTTACCAACTTTTTTATCATTAATTAAAAGAGAAAAAATATTCTCATCATCAAGTTCGGAATTATCAATAAGAATTCTGTATTCATCTATAAACTCAGAAACACTGTATTCAATTTCAATATATTCTTCAAGAGTGTTAAAAATACTTGAAAATTTATTTTTAAAATAATTCGTTAAATTAATTTCTTCATTGTTTATTTTAAAATTTTTTATCCAGAATAAATCAAAATTTGTATTAAAATCTTCACTTTCAGATTCTATTGATAAAAATAGGATTACAGCACCATAAGGGAAAATTTTAACATACAGTTCAGCCTGATAGCTTCCGCTTTCAACATCGATTTTAAAAGTATCGAGTTTAATTTTAAAAGGATAAAGTCTTAGTTTAATAAAATAATTTGAATACAGGTCTCTCAGAGGTTCCTGTATAATCTGACCAAGAACGCTGATTTTTTCTTCAATTCCTTCTTTGAATTCTCCACCGATATCAAAAATATTCCCGATAATAATTCTTTTATTCATTTTTTCTCCGAATTTTTCAATGTTATTTTCTTCTCACTTATTCACTTACTCACTAAGGGGTCAAGTCTCAAAATTACGACATTTTTACAAATGTACGAATGATCGAGAGCTTGACCCCGACTCACTGTTTCTAATTACCCCGTTTTTCTCTTTAAAATTACTGCATACGGAGTTAAAAACAGTATTACAATATCAAGCCACAGTGTCCAGTTTTTAACATAATAACTTTCAAGCTGAACTCTTTCATCAAAAGTAAGCTCATTTCTTCCTCTTATCTGCCACAACCCTGTAACTCCAGGTTTTGCTGATAAAATAATATTTGCTTTATATCCCATTTTTTCAAGTTCACTTAAAAGATATGGTCTTGGTCCCATTATCGACATATCACCTGAAAAAACATTAAAAAACTGTGGAAGTTCATCAATGCTGTATTTTCTTATAAATTGACCCACTCTGGTAATTCTCGGGTCGTTTTTCAGTTTTGCATACTTTTCATATTCTTTTCTTACTTCCTCATTTTCTTTAAGCATTATCTGTAATTTTTCTTCAGCATTCTGAAACATGGATCGGAATTTCCATGCATAAAATACATTTTTTTTCTTACCTAATCTTTTCTGTCTGAAAAAAACAGGTCCCGGACTTTCAAGTTTTATAAAAATAGCTGTTATTATCATTACAGGAGAAAAAAGAACAATAAAAAAAATCGAGAGAATTATATCAATAAATCGTTTTACCCATATTCGATATGGTGAAAGCAGGCGTTGTCTTGTTTCAAGCACAAGATTTTCATTAATATAAATAACTTCCATTTCTGCCAATTGAAGCTGATTAAAATCAGGAACTATTTTTATAAAATACACCTTACCTTCAAGTTTTTCTTCAAGACGCATTAATTCTTCAAATTTTGTATTTTTTGCAAAAATTATTACCTGACTTAAATTATGTCTTTTAATTAACTGATTTATTTCATCATCAGACATTTTCATCAATTTATCTGCTTTTACAACACATCTTATTCTGTTTATTCTGCTGAACCCTTTATAAAAAATATCTTTAAAAACCTTTTTATCTTCTCTTGTTGATATTACAAGCAGAGTTTTTCTAAAATAAATATTCCATTTTACAGCAAGTTTTTCAAGAATATATCTTATAAGAATTATAATAAAATAAAGAGAAACATACCATATTGTAAGAAATCCAAAAAGGTATTTTTTTTCTTCTGTCTGATAATTATAAACAAATAAAAAAGAAATAAAATAAGAGAAAAAAACTCCTTTGAGAATAAAAAAAGTTTTTTTGATAATATCTTCTTCTTTTAAAGAATAAGTTTCTTCAATCAGCATGAAAATAAAAAAAATAACACCATTTACAATAAGCAACTGAGGTGTGTAATCAAAAAGATTTGAAAAATACAAAAGAATAAAAAAGCTCACAAGATACGAAAATAAATCTCCAAGTATAAGAAGTAATCTAAAAAAATATCTCCTCATCTTATATTACCTTTTTTGTATTTTAAAATATTGTTATCAAAATAATAATAATCATGCTGTTCAGGTAAATAAATTAGATTTTTCTCTTCAAATAATGAATCTATATATGTATTATTTAATAAATCAAAATAAAATCCTGTATTATTTCTCAGATATGGAACATTATCCATATATATCAATCTGGAATTTTCAAACAATCCCTGTGAAATATTTTTACTGGTTAAAATTTCAAAATCATTATCAAATTCGAGTAATTTTAACTTTCTGTTCCCATTTTCAGAATCAAAAACTACAACGAAATTTGAAAATATTCTGTAAATTTCATAATTTAATGTTTTTTCTGTTTTAACAATGACTTCACCATTATTTTTTATTTCCAATTGTTTAAATCTGTTCTCGGTTTCATTCCAGTCAAAAACATTTATAAATAAATTTCCTTCTTTTTCATAAATTGAATAATTGTTGTATTTTCTCGTATAATTATAAACATTATTTACAAAATTTTCTCCATAGTTAAATTCAACAATTTCAAGACTTGTTATATTTTCATGAGATTGATTAATCCATGATATAATTATTGAATCATCCGTTTTAAAATATACTCTATATTTTTCAAAAAGCGTAATGGATGAAATAATATCAAAAGTCTGCCATATATCATCTGAGCCCTTTAGAGCAAGTTTCAATGTATAGTTATCTGAATTCTTTACATATAAAACAAATAATCTTCCGTTTTTATCTTTTCTGACATGAATTAATCTGTCTGAAACAATATTTTTATCAATAATGTTTTTCTCAAGTTTTCCATCATAAAAATATACATACCCTAATTCATTAAAAACACTGTCAACATAAACCATTGCAGTATTTCCATTGTAATCAGTTTCAAGACTGTAATTTAAGTCAAACTTAATATCAGATTCTAACGAAATTAAATCATCTGACAATAGCTCATTTTCAGAATCCATATCATAATCAGCTAAAATAACTTCATCTGATTCTTTATCAGTTTCATCTTGAATAATAATATCTCCAATTTTTTCAATATCATCATTTACAGCATTTTCTTCAGTATCAAATTTTTCTTCATATACTATTTCTTCTGTATCTGAATAGAGATTTTCATTTTTTTTCTCAGTTAAAATGAAAATATTACTTAACTTACCTGAAATATTTAATTGAAACCCTAACTCTTCAAAATTCTCATATAATAGAGGCATATTTACAACTATTTTAAAATTATCCCAGTATTTGACTTCAGGAATAAAATCATTATTTAAAACAACAGAACCTGTATCTTTTGAAAAATTAAACCCATTTATTACAGCTTTATTCTCATGTTCATCAATAGTTACATTATTAATAAAAGGAACATCGTTGATTATATTGTTAATTAAAGTCAAGTTATTTTTCAGAATTTCAATTTTATTTCTATCTTTATAGTCATCAGTTTTGAATGTAGGCAAGTATTTATATTCTCCTGATTTAGAAAAATCAGCAATATAAAGTTCATCTTTTGAATCCCTTATTAAGTATGAATATTCATTTTCATTTTTAATGATTTCAATTTTCCCGAGTGAAACCGGACTTTTCAGATTCAATAAAGTTGGTGGAAGTATTATATCAATAAATGTTTCGTCATTTTCTTTTAAAGATATAATCACAGTATAATCAGTAAAAAACAATTCTTCAGTATCCTGTTTTATCTCAAAAGATTCAGCATAATTAATAAAAAGCTCAAAATCTTTAATAAACTTTTCAAGATTAGTATCTTTTAAATTAAGAGTAGCAAGCTCCTGAGGGAAAACACTGAGTTTAAAATACCCCTCGGCTTCTGTGCCAATGTTTTTAACAAGAGTATTGTAACTGAAGCAAATATCAGAAAATGAATAAGGATAGAAATTTTCCATATCTTCTGAAATAAAAACTTTTCCTGAAATTTCAACAACAGCTGGACTGTCTTTTAAGAAAATCAATCCTTTTTCTGAAATACATCCAGTAACAAAGAAAGCAAAAAACAAAAATAAAACTATTATAAAAACATTTTTCTCAGGATTTTTATTTTTCATTCTCACCTTTTAATGATTTATTAAATTCAACTAAAAAAATCAGCACAAGCCCTGCAAAAAAACCAGCAATTATTGCACCCAACGGATAAATTAAAACTTTCTTATTATTAATAACAGTCAGATTGTTTTCTAAGGTGCTCATAAGTCTTATCCCGTGTCGCTGAATAGATAATTTTTCTTTTTCTTCTTTTAAATTATCTATTTTAATTGAGATTTCTTTTAATCTGTTTGTAACTGTTCTGTGTTTTTCAATCTGAATTTCACTTTTTCTTTTATCAGAATTAATTATATCAGTGTTAGTAACTCTTATTTCTTCCTGAAACTCTGAAATTTTTCTTTTCAATTCAACATTCTGATTAAGATTCTGCTGTACCATATTTGAATACATAAGATAAGTCATTGAATTATCTGTCTGAACATTTTTTAATTTAAGATTATCAATTTCTTTTTTTAAAGTTTCATTTGTAGAAAGAAGAGAAATATAATAATTAAGCGCTTCAGTTTTTTCTTTCACGCTTTTTAAATTAACTTCTTTTACTTTCTCAAGTGCTTCAAGTTCATTATCAAAAGTTTTCAATCTGTTTTCAATATCCTGAAGACTAATTTCCTGAAGTTCAATATTGGACATAACATTCTGAATTTTCACATCAAGTATTTTTTTACCAAGCTCAATTCTTTCAAGAAAAAGAGGACTTTTATTGATAATATTAATAACATCTTTAATAAACAGAACAGCCTCATCAGTATCTGTTGCAAAAGCAGAAAATTTAAGTAAATCTGTACCCTTTGGATTAGCTGTTGATACTCTATATTTTTTATTATAATCATTAATTACAGGATTATTAAGATAAAGTCTGCCATTAATCCACTCAGTTAATTCAGTTATATTAATACCGGGTTGCGGAATATTTGCATCATTATAACCACTGATACCATTTTTGACATAATAGTTAACTTCAAATTTTGGAACTCTTAAAAAAGAATAAATCACCCCGAGCATTCCAAAAATCAAAACACAAGATATAAGAATTTTTTTATTTTTCAGAATTGTTAAAACCAGCTCTCTTAAATCAATCTCATCCTCTTCAATATAAATATTTTTCCTGTTATCTTCCATAAAATCTCCCCATTTTATTCGCTTCGCTCATGTGAGTAATCTGTAATCCGTAATCCGTAATCCGTTAAAAGCTATTTTCTTTGTTCTTTTCAGATCACTCATCACTGATTACGGCTCTTAATTTTTTTGCATTTTCGGATCACTCATCACTCATCACTGATTACGGCTCTTACGTTTCATACGCGTTCCTTAATAATCTATACCATATTTTTTCAATTTATACAATAAAGTAGTTCTTTTAACACCCAATTTTTTAGCCAGTTCTGTTTTATTTCTTGATTTTTCCATAAATTCAAGAATAAGTTTTTTTTCATTTTCTTCAAATACATCTTCTTTTATTTGAGAAACATTCGATTTATTTTCTAAAAAAAGAAAGTCTTCTCTTTCCAAAACATCATTTTCTGTCATAACGAGAGCTCTTTCAACAGCATTTTTCAACTCTCTTATATTTCCAGGCCAGGAATAATTTAATAATTCTTGCTGGGCACTTTTTGAAAAACCATTAAAGTTAACACCGATTGATTTTGAAATATCTTTACCGAAATTCTCAGCAAAAACCATAATATCTTCTTTTCTATTGATAAGTTCAGGCATATCAATTTTAATAACATTAAGTCTGTAAAAAAGATCTTCCCTGAACGTTCCATTTTTCACCATTTCTTCAAGAGATCTGTTGGTAGCAACAATTACTCTGACATCAACTTTTTCTGGTTTTGATTTCCCAAGTATTTCAATTTCACTTTCCTGAAGCACTCTCAGAAGTTTCGCCTGAAGTTCTAAATCAAGTTCTCCAATTTCATCAAGAAAAATTGTACCATTATGAGCCTCTTTAAATTTTCCAGTTCTATCCTCGTGAGCACCTGTAAAAGCCCCTTTAACATGACCAAATAATTCTGAAGAAAGTAATTCTTTAGATAAAACAGCAGAATTAACTGCAATAAAAGCAGAATTATTTCTTCTTGAGTTTTTATGTATATAGCGTGCCGCAACTTCTTTACCAGTTCCACTTTTACCAGAAAGCAGAACCACACTGTCAACTTTTGAAACTTTATCAAGCATTAATTTTAATTTTATAAAATTTTCAGAAACACCTGAAAGTTCTGTTTCAACTTTTTTCTGAGGAAGAATATTATTTTTAATACTTTGAGAAAGTTTCATAATTTTAGAATAAAGTTCATCAAGACTGAATGGTTTTACAATAAAATCTTCTGCTCCGATTTTCATAGCTTCAACCGCAAGTTCAATAGTGCCGTGAGCACTTATCATAAGCACTCTGGTTTCAGGAGCTTTACTCAAAATATAAGAAAGAAGCTGCATACCATCAATTTTTGGCATTTTTATATCAAGCACTACAATGGAAGGCTCATATTCATCAAAAATTTCTCTAACTCTTGAACCGTCTTCAGCAAAAAAAGCGTCTTTAATCCCTTTTTCCTTGAAATCATATTCAATGGCTTTTCTTATGGAATAATCATCATCACCAACTAAAATTTTCAATTTTTCCCTCAAATATTTTAAAAGTTTTTGTTAATTGTTAATTATACTAAATAAATTGATAAAAAAAAAGCACCGTTGAAAGAGGAATGAAACGCGTACAAAATCGCGAAAGAAACGCGTATGAAACGCGGGTGAAACGGGAATGAACCGGGGTCTGTGCAGTAAAAATTTACCGCAGGTAAATTTGGACGGCCTGACCCCTTATGAAACGCGATAAATCAGGAACTTAAGAGTAGTAAGTTAGTAAGTGAGTGGGGAAGAAAAATCAAAAAACTTTAAAATAATCAAAAAAAGCACCTGGAAGCCAGGTGCTTTTTTTGGATTTAAGTTGTATTAATCGATATTGATTTTTTTAACTTCTGTTTTTTTAATTTCTGGTCTTCTGAACCTTAATGTAAGAACCCCATTTGAAAAATCAGCTTTAATGTCTTCCTGATCAATACCTTCGCCAATTTCAAAAGTTCTGGAAAAAGTTCCCCATTTTCTTTCTCTGAAAAAATAATTTCTTTCTCTGTCAATTTCAGCATTGGTATTTTTTTCATTATTATCATTATTTTCTTTTGTTTCTGTTTTGTTTTCAACAGGTTCGTTTGAAGCAGAAATAGTTAAATAACCATTTTCAAGAGTAATTTCGATATCTTCCTTGTTCATTCCGGGTAATTCAGCTTCAAGATAAATTTCATTATTTGTTTCAAAAATATCTACAGGAAAATTTCTGGTTTTTTTCCATTCTCTTTTCACAGGTGCTGCTACTGTTTCATTAAAAATATCTCTCACAAAATTGGTTAAATCAAAAAATTCTTTTGTTGGATCCCATCTTTCAAATTTCATAATAACTCCTCCTGATTTAAAGGGTCTAACCCTTTTTTGTATTTACAAATTTATAAATACAAAAAATGTGCCAATAAAAAAAACAAGGTCACACAGATTGAATTTAATCATATCAATGTGACCTCGTTCTACAATGTGTAGAAAAAATCTACAATTAATTTACATTTCTTTCAAGTAATCTCATAGCTGATTTAACAGCAAATCTGATTTCGTTAGGAATAACATTATATAAATTTTCAAGGTTAGAACAAGCTTTCAAAGCCATTTTTTTAACTTCAGCATTTGTATCAAGATTATCAGTTTCACATATTGATACTATTTCATTTTTAACATTTTCAAGTCTTGCTTTAACTGAACTATCTGTGGTCTGAAGTCTTGCAACAGCTTCTTCTATAAAACCAGCCGCTTTTGTAAGAGCAATATAATTTTCAGAATTATAATTTTTAATCATAAACGAAACCATTTTTGAACTTACATTTTTATTATTAAATTTCAAAGAAACATCAACAATAACTTTACTGTTCATTTCAGCTTCTTCTTTAATCAATCCACAAATCTGAGTTACTTTTAAAACTTTTCTGCCATTAACAACTTCAATATTTAAATTTTCAGCTTCAATTTCACCAGTTATTACTGAATTTGTAACAACAATGTTTTCAGCAATTTTATCACCATAATTTACAAGAATCAGCTCGATTCCAAATTCATGTCCTGCGACAAAAAATTCATCTTCATTTGCTGAAACATAATTTACTCTTAAAATTTCAAGCACAGCATTACCTGCAAAATATTTTCTGCAATCAGTTTCCCCGTCAATTATACCTTTATTGAAAGCCTGAGGATAAACCTGAAGAGCTGTTTCTTCGTATCCTTTTTCATATCCTTCGTCATACTTTAAATTATAAGCTTTATCATAACCAGCTTTTTCGCCTTTTCCAAATCCATCATTGTATCCTCTGTTTCTATCAAAAGCATACTCTCTTCTGTAATACATATCATAATTTACTCTGTAAGCTTCATCATATCCCTGTCTGTAACCCTGTCTGTATCCTTCATCTTTACCTGTATTAAATCCAGCTCTGTATCCTCTATCATAAGCTGTTTTTCTTGCTTTTTCATAAGCATTTCTGTATTCAGTATCATAAGCCTGTCTGTAATACTGGTTGTATTTTGCTTTATAACCTGCTGAATAACCGGCTTTTTTACCTTTTTCAAAATCCTGTTTTTCTTCTTCTGTCATTCTGTTTTCAATTTCTTCATTTCTTGTTTCAAACTCTACGACAGATGGGGTATTTCTTGAGCTCAAACCAAATCCGTTCTGACTTAAAACCTGTGATTTAATCTGTTTTTCAGTTTCATTATAAGATTTGTTATATCCTGCTCTGAATCCTTTTTCCCATTCAACATCAGAAGCTTTTTCCTTACCTGATATAAATCCTTTTGAATAAGCATCTGAATTAAGACCAGCTTCGTAACCTTCGCTGTATCCTCTGTTGTATCCTGTGCTGTGACCTTCGTTATAACATCTCTGTTTTCCGTCACGCTCACCTCTTGTTATTCCGTCGTGTTCCCCATCAAATCTTCCGCTTCTAAGACCATTAGCAAATCCTTCTTTTTTACCAGCTTCTTCTCCTCTTCTTTTACCTTCAGCATATCCTTCTCTATCACCGTCTGTTCTGCCTTTTCTTTCTCCATCTGTTTTTCCTTTTTGAAAACCATCAACTCTTGCCTGAGTTTCACCTTCTCTATATCCCTGGTCATACCCTTTTTTATACCATGCTGAGTCTGCAAAAGCATTTGAAGCAGCAAACAATATACATAAAGCAATAATTAAAAATGATTTATATTTTCTCATTTTCTCACCTCCTGAAGAAACTTATTCCAGCCTGTATCCTGAGTCCAGTCAAGGTTTGAATAAATATTTCCAAGAATTCTGTCATATATTTCAAAATTTTCTGGAAAATACACTGAAGTCATGGAATATTTAACATTATTCCCTCTGTAGTATGTATCAAGAACAACTTTATACAAAGCTTCAACTGCAACGACTATGTTTTGAGATACTTCCTCATTTTTAATCTTGTTGTATAACTCCAGTAAAAAATCATTCATATCAATATATTCTTTTTTACCATTAAGCTCGGAAAACAGTGGAGCAAACCCAGCTGAATTTTTTCTTGCAAAATCGATTGCATATTTAAACTCTTCCCTGTTTTCTTCTGATAAACTAGTCATACTATCAACAAAAGTTGAAACTTTCTGTCCAAAATTTTCTACTTCCTGCATATCAATAAGAGCTATCTGATAACTGGAATTTATAATTTTTTTACAGATTTTTTCTGGAATTTCAGGAACATAATGATCGTTACTGTCCCAATTATGATAATTATCTTTGATTTTTTTCAAAATATCATTTGCTCTTTTTACCATGAATAAATGTTTTGCCTGACCAGATACAAATACCTGTTTTGAAAATTCAAGAGCATCGGTATTTTTTTCTTTAAGCGGATGTAAAAACATTGAATAGTCAAATCCAATTCCTGGCATATCTGTTTCAGCTGCAACCATATATTTTGCATAATCTTTTAGCTGATATGCAACTTCAAGCTGATTCATAAAGCCACTGTTGAAAGCTAAAACGTCAATTTTTTTACCATTCAACACTTTTTCAAAAACTTCTTTTGCCTGAAAAAGAGTGATTGAATCATTTTCCGTATCAGAATATGCAAATGAACGACTTTTAACCTGATTTAGTGAAATCCACCCTGTTCCTCTGCCCATAACAATAAGTGCTTTTTTTTCAGATGGATAAGACATACCCCATTCTAAGAAACTTTCTAAAGTTCCAGGGTCTCCCATGTTTATTTTTCCAAGTTTTGCTCTTCTTGCAAGTTTTTTTCTATAAACATAATATCTTTCCGCCTCAGCTTTTTTACCTTCATAATCAATCTGAGCAACCACATGAGCGTTTCCAGTTGAGCCAACTTTTAAAACTGCTTCAACTTCCTCAAGAAGCATTTTAGCTAAATCCTTATCAAGGTCAGCTGCAACATAAAGCATAATAGTCCATGGTTTAATCTGACTTTCTTCTGGCTGAACTTCCATATCTTTAACGTATTTATCAAGTGCTGAACAGCCTGTCAGAAAAAGAATCACCAGCGTTAGAATAAGGACTGAAAGAATTTTTCTGGTCATAATAACCCCCCTAAATTTATCCTGATATATAAATATTAGCAGAAATTTGACCAGTAAACAAGTTACAACGTGTTACATACCTATTATTTTTACTAAAACTTCTTTTTTACGCTGCCCATCATATTCAGCATAATAAATCGTCTGATATCCACCTGTAAACAACTTTCCACGACAAACCGGAAGCGTAATATGATGACCTGCAAGTAATTGCCTGATATGACCATCAGCATTCGCTTCATGCGGACCGTTATGTCTATAATTTGCATTTTCAGGAACAAGTTTTTCCATAAAATCAACAATATCTTCAGTAAGTGAATAATCAATATCATTGATAAAAACTCCACTGGTGGTATGCATTGGAAAAACTAAACAGAATCCTTCTTTTATTCCAGAATCCTGACATATTTTTTCAATTTCATCTGTGATATTAAGTATTTGAAATCTTTTTTCAGTTTTAAAATGTAACATTTTTTCAAAATTTTTCATCAGGAATCTCCCCCTCTTCTCAAAGCCATGTTTTCAATACCAACAAGTTCTTCAATTTCTTCAAGAAATGATTCGTTTATATCAACAAGATGTTCTGTTGATAGCATTACTTTACCTTCTTCGGTATTTACAATAAGAATTATCTCATGAATTCCCTGATAAATATCAAAAACCTTTCTCAAATCTTCAATCACACTCATGTCCTCAAGTTTTACAGCTAATTTAAGTCCAGGATCAGCAAACACATCTTTAATTTCTGTAAAATTTTTTAATTCAAATCCTTCTCCGTTATCAGTTATTGAACATTTAATAATAGAGTTTACTTTCATTTCAGCAGAATGTTTATCATCAATTCTGAGTTTTACTGTATCAAGATAATCTTCAAGTATAATGTAAGGAATTCTTTTATCATCAAAAAAATCTTCCCCTGTTTCTTTAACAACACCTGCAACATTAACCGCTCTGTTTTTAATCCTCTTTGCTTCCATAATGTTTTCATCTGAAAGAAGTTTAATTGTAAGAATATAATCATCTAAAACTGCTCTTGTAAAAGAAACCCCCATATATTCTCTTTCTTTTGTCCGAAGGTAGATTTCATCATACTCGGCTTCAGTATTTTTTCTTGCTGGTGAATTATTATTGTTTTCAAAAAGACTGTTAAAATTGAAATCAGTATTCATATTTTCAATCATGTATTTTCTTGAAACTCCGAAGTAATCACATGTTCCTGTAAAAATAAGTGCTTTTATCACATTTTCATGAATTTTACTGTTTTTAATTTTTAATATAAATTCATCAAAATCTCTTATTTTATTGCCAGAAGCTTTTACAAAATCTTCAAGCTGTCTTCCCTGAGAAGCACCTATTCCTTTTATTCCCGAAAAAGCAAATCGTATTCCTTTAGAACTTCCAACAAATCTGGACTTTGATTTAATAAGATGTGGCGGAAGAATTTTTACATTGTTTTCTTTCATCTCTTTTATTATAAAATAAATTTTTTCTATATTATCAATATCAGAATTCAGAATTTCAGCATAAAACGCAAAAGGGTATTTTTTCTTGAGCCAGGCGCATCTGTAGGATATTGCAGTATAGGCAACCGCATGAGCTTTATTAAATCCATAACCGGCAAATTTTTCAATATGTGAAAATAATTCTTCGAGGAATTTTTCATCCTGCTTTTTCTTTTTTCCTTTCTGAATGAATTTTTCTTTTAAATCCTGCATAAGATATATATTTTTTTTTGATATTGCTTTTCTGAAATCATCTGCCTCAAACATATCCATTCCAGCAACTTCTGAGGCAAGCTCCATTATCTGCTCCTGATAAACAATAACCCCTCTTGTTTCTTCAAGAATTTTTTTAACTTCAGGATTTTTCTGCCAGTCAAAATCAACACTGGAACCTTCAGAAAAATATGAAATATTATCTTTTGCTCCCGGACGCGCTAAGGCTGATAAAATACACAATTCTTTAAAATTTTCAGGTTTCATGTACATTGCATATTTTGTCATATTAGGGGTTTCAAACTGAAAAACACCTATAGTTTTTCCATTTGATATCATTTCAAAAATTTCACGGTCTTCAAAATTATGTTCAAAATTTTTCAGTCTTGCTCTTTTTTTTATATTGTTAATTGTTGTAAGTGTTTTTAAAGAAAGTAAATCTATTTTAATTATTCCAAGTTTTTCAAGACTATCTTTATCCCATTGGGTAATTAACTTATCATCATTGACAATACATGGTATATTTCTTTCCATATTTTCTGGATAAATTACTATACCAGCCGCATGCTGTGAAATGTTTTTGACAATTCCTTCCAGTTTTTGAGCACCGATTAAAACTTTTTTTATATCATGTGAAGATTTCATCAGATTTTTTAAAATATGATTTTTTTTCAGATTTTTTTCAATTGAAACTCTTTTATCAATATTACTTAAAATATTTTCAATAACAGCTTCAGAAACACCAAGAGATTTCCCTGTATCCCGAATAGCACCTGAACTTTTGAACGTTCCAAAAGAAATAATTGAAGCAACTTTATCTTTTCCAAAATGATTTCTCACATAATTTATTAATTTATCTCTTTTTTCAGAACATACATCAATATCAATATCAGGCATTTCTATTCTATGTTCATTCAAAAATCTTTCAAAAAGAAGATTATGCTCAAGAGGGTCTATATCTGTTATATTAAGAAGATATGAAACAATACTCGCAACTGCTGAGCCTCTACCAGGACCGATAGTTATATTATTTTTATGAGCATAATTTACAATATCCCATACAATTAGAAAATAATCAGAAAATTTCAGCTTATTAATTACTTTAAGCTCCCTGTTAAGCCTGTCTCTTGCCTGCTGATTATTTTCGCCATATTTTTCTTCAAGATTTTTAGAAGTAAGATACAAAAGATATTCATCAGCATTATTAAAGCTCTCTGGTATTTTGTATTCAGGTAATCTTGCTGCTTTTTCAAGAAGCAGATTACATTTAAAAGCAACATCTCCTGTATTAAGATAAGCTCTTTCAAATCCTTCTATTCTCATTTCTTCACTTGATTTGAAATATTCCTGATTATTATATACCTGTTCTCTTTCTGTAGAATAATAATTATCTCCATTCAAAATACATTTAAATGCGTCAAGAAGTTTATGATGAGGTGAAATCTGATAATTTACAGTATTTGTAAGTATGGTTTCTATACCAAGATTTTCAGCAATACCTTCAAGAATATGCATGCTGGATTTTGTGTTTTCAGCATAAGCTGTATTTATTTCTACATAGAAATTTTTTCCGAATTTTTCTTTATTAAAAATCAACCAGTCTTCAAGTTCAGGTAATTTGTCTGAATTTAAAAGCTGAGTAGTTTTTGAATTTTCATATCCTGACAATACAATCAAACCCTGACTGTTTTCATAAAGAAGAGAAACAGAAATTTTTTCTTCTCTGTTTTTTCTGTTTAACAGATAAATGATATTAGAAAAACCTTTTTCATCTTTACATAAAAGAACAAGATTTCCTTCATCAAAGGTGATTTCACATCCTATTACCGGTTTTATTCCATTATCTAAAGCTTTAAAATAAAAATGAACCGCACCGTAAAGATTATTTAAATCTGTCAGAGCAGCATAATGAATTTTGTTTTTTTTGCAGGTTTCTATCAACTCGTCTATTTTCAGCACACTTTGTCCAATGCTGTATGAACTGTGCACATGAAGATGTATAAATTCTGTTTTTTTCACCTGTCCTCAAATTTCTCTTGACAATTCTTCCTTGAGCTTGCTGTATTCTTCATTAGCTCGTCTCAGTCTTTTATTAACATCCTTTATCACAGAAAGATAAAATTTTACAAGAAGTTTTTTTTCAAATTTTTCCATCATTTTAAGCTTAGAAACTGGTATTTTAAATGCTTTTACGTCAGATACAGCAATAGCTGAAATTTCTCTCGCTCCTTCATCAAGAACAGAAATTTCACCAAGAAATGAGCCTCTTCCGATTTTGGTCAATTCTGTATCTTCGCCTGTATCACCAATTTTAACCAGACTTATTTCTCCATCACGTACAATATATATAGAATCAGGGTTTTCATCCTGCTTAAAAATTATTTCACCAGGATTAAAACTTTTGTTTTCACTTACAGCAAGTATTTTAAGCAGTTCTTCCTCGCTGAACTTGTCAAAAATAGAATCTGACATTATTACTCCTTTAGACTTCGCTGACGCGAAGTGTAATGTCACCTTTGCTTTAACTCGACCGACAGGTCGTTTACTTTAAATTTTTATTTAAAAAAATTTAATTTACTTGTTTTCTATCGAAAACAATACTTGCTGAAAATTTATTTTTCAGCATTTACAGTTATTACTGGTTTATATTATCCAGTGTCTGTCTTGAAGATATTAATCTCTCAGTAGTAAGCCTGGATCGCTGCGCACTTATTTTAATAATATTAAGCATAAATTTATATACTATATCAGGATAACTTGCTCCAAGAGCTTCAAGATAACCTCTTGAAAAAACAACCATTCTAACATTACTCTCGCCTGCCCTAACCATTGCAGAACGGGGACTTTTATCAATAAGAGACATTTCTCCAAGAAAAGAACCTTCTGATAATGTAATCAAAAGTTTTGGCTCATTTAATCCCAGCTCTTTGTAAATGCTTATTTCTCCACTTAAAATAATAAACATTTCAGTGCCGGTTTCGCCTTCATGAAAAAGTATTTCACCTTCTCGAAGCTCCATTTCTATTGCGTTTTTGAAAAATACATCAAGCTCTTCATCACTGAAGTTTTCAAAAATTTCTATATTTTTCACAGCATTTATATCTATCATTATTTCTCCTAATTACCTTACCAACTACATATATCGGAAAAACTCTTTCAACACTTTAGTTGACTTCACCCAAGTTCTTTTTCAATAATACTTGTAATATTTTTTAAATAAATATCAGCCTTTTCAAGGTCTTCCGCTTCTGCCATAACCCTTACAAGTGGTTCTGTTCCAGAAGGTCTAATTAAAATTCGCCCATTAATACCGAACTCATTTTCAAATTGTTTCACCCCTTCTTTTAAACCCGGAACATCCCATAATCCA
>JBAZDD010000013.1:0-20740 GCA_041654635.1 Candidatus Muiribacteriota bacterium | reverse complement strand
ATTACATGATATTTCAAAAAATTTATGGTGGTGCTGGAACAAAGAAGCAACTGAAATGTTCAGAATGATTGACAGACAGAAATTTTCTGAATTTTCTAATAATCCAGTAAAACTGTTAAAAAAAATAAGTCAGAAAAGAGCAGAAGAATTAGCTGAAGATAAAGATTTCATAAAATTATATAACCGAGTGTGTACAGAATTTGAAAGCTATATGAATCAGACTGATACATGGTTTAATAAAAATCATAGCGATAAAAAAGATAATAAAATTGCTTATTTCTGTGCAGAATTTGGTGTACATGAAAGTGTTCCAATTTATTCAGGAGGGTTAGGCGTTTTAGCTGGGGATCATGCAAAATCGGCAAGTGATCTTGGGCTTCCTTTCCTGGGAGTAGGTCTTCTTTACAGACAGGGCTATTTTGAACAGGAAATTGACAATGAGGGAAATCAGAAAAATGAATTTTTCTCTCATAAATTTTCTGAAATGCCTATTTCTTTAGTTAAAGATGAAAAGGGTCAGGAAGTGATTATTGATGTAGATATTCAAGATAGAAAACTTTATGCGAGAGCCTGGAAAATGCAGGTTGGAAGAATTCCACTTTATCTTCTTGACGCTGATATTGACAGAAACACTGAAAAAGATAGAGAAATTACTTTTAAATTATATGGTGGCGATCAGGAAATGAGAATTTCACAGGAAATTCTTCTGGGAATAGGTGGGGTAAGACTGCTTGAAAAACTTGATATAAAACCATCAGTATGGCATATGAATGAAGGTCATTCTGTTTTTCTTGGTCTTGAAAGAATAAAAAAAATTATTGAAGAAAAAAAACTGTCATTTTATGAAGCATTAGAACTTGTCCGTGCAGATACAATTTTTACAACTCACACACCTGTTCCGGCAGGAAACGATGCTTTTCCTTTAAGTCTTAAAGATAAATATTTCAAAAAATACTGGGAATCAGTTGGGCTGTCAAGACAGCAGTTTATGGAATTAGGCCTTCAGGTAATGCCAGAAGGATTTGAGCTTTTTTCTCTTACAATTTTAGCTTTCAGAATAGCAGGAAGAGCAAACGGTGTTAGTAAACTTCATGGTGATGTATCTTCAAACTTATGGAAAGAAGTGTGGAAAGATATTCCGGAAAAGGAAAATCCAGTAGATTTTGTTACAAATGGTGTTCATACATTAAGCTGGATGGCTCCTGAATTTCAGGATATGATGGATAAATATCTTGGTGAAGACTGGAAATATTTTATTTCAAAAGAAAAAACATGGGAAGGAATAGATAAAATTCCTGCAGCAGAATTGTGGGAAACTCATAAAAAATTGAAAATTAAGCTTATTGATTTTATGAGAAACTGGATTAAAAATCAGAAATCCAGAAATCTTGTATCAATGAATGATATAAATCAGGTTGACACTTTTTTTGACCCAGATGCATTAATAATAGGTTTTGCAAGAAGATTTGCAACATACAAAAGAGCAACCTTAATATTCAGAGATCTTGAAAGACTTCGAAAAATTCTTTCAAAAGATGGAAAAAAAATCCATCTGGTCTTCTCGGGTAAAGCTCATCCTGCTGATAAAGGTGGGCAGGCTCTTGTAAAAAGTATTCATGAAATAGCAAAAATGGAAGGATTTCAGGGGAAAATTTTCTTTCTCGAAAATTATTCATTAAGAGTATCAAGATATCTTGTGGCAGGTGTGGATGTATGGCTTAATAATCCAAGAAGACCACTTGAAGCTTCAGGAACAAGTGGTCAGAAAGTTCCTGTTAATGGCGGACTGAATTTTTCAATTTTAGATGGTTGGTGGGATGAAGGCTTTAATGGAAAAAATGGCTGGGCAATTAATCCAGAGGTAAAAACATTTGAAGATGAAGAAACTCAGGCGATTGTGGATTGTAATTCACTGTATGACATACTTGAAAATGACATACTTGAAATGTATTATCAGCGTGACAAAGATGGACTTCCTCAAGAATGGATTCAGTTTATGAAAGAATCAATGAAAACAGTTTGTCCAGTTTTTTCAACTGATAATATGGTTATGAATTATTGTAAAAAGTTATATATACCAGCAATAAATACAGGACAACTATATAACGAAAACAACAATGCAGCTGCTAAAACTGCTGCAACAAAAAAATACGATATAATGTCCTACTGGAATTCAATCACTGTTGAAAAAACTGAAGGATTAGATACAATTAACGATAAAATTCTTCCAGGTCAAAATATAAAACTCTCAGTTGTTGTAAATCCAGGAAAAATTTCCTCAGAAAACATAAAAGTTCAATTCTGTATTTATGATAATAGTGAGAACCCTGTAGAAATAATAGATTTCAACAGTAAATCTGAAAAAGATGGAAATATGATTTATTCACTTGATTATAAATGGAAAAACAGTGGAACTTTTTATGCTGGTGTCAGAATAATACCTTGTTTTGATAATATTATACATCCGTACGAGTTCGGACTTGCATACTGGATAAGCTGAGGAGTAGTTATGTTTGATTTAGGTGTAATTCTTGCAACATTTATATCAGTATTTCTTGCAGAGCTGGGTGATAAAACTCAGCTCTGCGCTTTTTCAATAGGAGCCAACAAACCTAATGCATGGTTTTCAGTATTTATAGGTTCTTCTATTGCACTTGTTTGTACAAGTCTTATTGCCGCTCTTTGTGGAAAATATGTCGGAGTATATATATCTACTAAATATTTAAATATTGTTACTGGTTTGTTTTTTATTGGCATGGGAATTTTCTTTTTAATTAAAAAGTAACTTTAAATTCTTTTTTTTAATCCATAAAAATCAAATATCTTTAAAATACCGAACTGATTTTAAAATAAGATTGGTTCGGTATTCTTTTTTTTAAAAAATACATTTATGCTAAAATGGTAAAAAGGATAAAAATAAGTTAAGAAAAACAAGGGATTGATTATGCCTAAATATGAAAAAAGGCAAAATCGAGCTCGTGGAATTAGTATAAAATAAGAAAAAAGATAAAAACACTTGACGGATTTTAAAATATATGTCATAATAATCTAAAGGGTAGAGAAATAAACGCTGAAAAAAGGAGGCTTTAAAATGCATTTTGGTGAAAAACTAAACATTCTGCTTAAACAGAAAAAATTAACTCAGAGAGAACTTGCGGAAGCTTTAAACATTAATGTTCAGGCTATCAACAGATATATCAAATCTGACAGACAGCCAAGATTATCTTTTTTGAAAAAAGTTGCTGAAATTTTACATGTACCGGTGACCTATTTTGTAAATGATTACAAAGACCTTCCATCGGTGGCTCGTGATATTCAGGATGGTGATTTTATTAAATTGAGAGTAATTGGGATTGTTCCTAAAAACTGGCCTTTTGCAGCAGTAAGAGAATTTATGGATGAAGTATATGTTCCTAAAAGAGTGTTAGGAAAAAATAAAGTTTATGCAGTTAGAGCAAATAACGATGATATGGCTCCGGTTATTGAATCAGAAGATTATATTGTGGTTTATGAAGAAAATGAACTGACAAACGGGGATGTAGTGGCAGTAAGATGCTATATTGATGGGGAGATTAAACTTAGAAAATATTATAAAATCGGCGATGAGATTTTATTTGTGCCAAGAAACTCTCATAAAGAAGCTTTCAGTGTTAATATTAAAAATTTTGATCCAGATCCAGCTAAAGGGGATTATGAAATTTTAGGTAAAGTTGTTCATCTTATCAGAACAAATATCGTTTAATAATTTCGGGGTTTTTAATAATAAATAAAAAAAGGTCTGGATATTTTTCCAGGCCTTTTTAAATTTTCAGGTAATTTAAGAATTGTTGTAACATAATGTAACTTCACGTTTTCAAAATTTCCAGTTAAGATAAATATAACAACGAAAAAACTGGAGGAGTTTATGAGAAAAACACTTTTGACTCTGTTTGTTTTAATGATTTTAGTTACATTAACCTATACTAATGATAATACAAGTCTGTTTTTTGCTGAAATGGAAAAAATAGGTGTTGAAAAACAGGCTGCTGAAACAATATTTGAAAAAATGCCCCAAGACGAAAAAATAGTTGTTTTATGTATTATTGCCGCTAAAAATAATGGCGATTTAGATAGTCTGCCACCATTAAAAAATGAGTATGAAGAAATTGTAGCTAATAATCCTGAAGCTGTTAATCTTATAGACATGTTTTTTGAAAGAAATGTTATTGTAAATACCAGAAGTTCTGAAAATACAAGAAATTATTATTCAGGTGCAAGATGGTATTATGAAAATGATTCAATTTATCTTAATTTCCAGGCTGGAAGATTTGTTGAATATATAGAATTAGACTGGACAACCAATTCCAACTATTCAAATGCAAGTGTTCAGGTTATTGCTGATGGATACACTTTATACTCTTATGAAAGTGTAAGAAACGGAAAACAGAGATTTAATGTTAATAAAAATGTTTATAATGAACTTTTTATAATTGTAAGAAATGCTCCTGTTTATGTTTATGGAAACTATGTAAGTTATGGATATGATTATAATAATAATTATGAATATGGTTACTCATTCATAAGAAATGTAAATGTTGAAAATGTAACTTATGTTGACATTAACAGAACTATTTCTGATTTCAAATTAAAAATCAATCAGGGCAGTGCTTATATAACAAAAGTTATAATGAATACTAATGGCAGAGATTATCAGATACCTGTAGAAAGAAATTACTATGCTGGTTCAAGTTATGATCATAATCTTGCAAGACCTGCTTATGTAAATTATATCAGAGTTGAATGGAATACTTACAACAGAGCAAATGCAGGAATTTTTGTTAAAGACAGTTATGCAACAAACCCAACTCCTACTCCAACACCAAATCCAGGTTATGAACCTGTTCCTTCCTATGTTTCAGTAACACATTCAAAAGTTTCAAGTCCTTATCAGGCTGAAAATACTTACTCACATTATGCTAAAATAGATTCAGGTTCTGCGGTTGGTAGAAAAGTTGTTGAAACATTAACTGAAAAATTGAGAAAAAATATGGGTGAAAATGAAAGAGAAGCGCTTAGAGCTCTTTCAAGAGGTAATTTCGTAATAAGAAGAGTTTCATCAACCACTTATAGAGTTATATGGTGGTAGTTTAAATATTATAACTGTTAAAAAAAACGGTTCCTTCATGGAACCGTTTTTTTTATCTTTTTTACTTCGTTATTTTTCGGCGTTACATGAGGGGTCAGGCCGTCCAAATTTACCGCAGGTAAATTTTTACTGCGCAGACCCCGGGTTCATTCCCGTTTCACCCGCGATTCTCACGCGTTTTATTCGCGATTCATCCGTGCTTTATTCGCGATTCATCCGCGTTTTTCCAAAAGTTGTTTAATTATTAAAAATATATTACAATATTTAATTATAAAGAGAGTTCAGAATAAATCAGGAGGATATAATGGCAGGAATATTCAAAGCTTATGATATCAGAGGACTTTATCCTCAGGAACTTGACTGTGATACAGCTTATAAAATTGGTTGTGCTTATGCTCAATTTATTGGAAAATCCCCGATTGTTGTTGGTCAGGACATGAGAGATACTGGTGACGAACTTGCCGAAGCTTTAATAAAAGGTATTAATGATATGGGATTAGATGTGTTTTATGTCGGAGTAGTAGAAACTCCTGCAATAAATTATTCTGTTAATATTTTAAAAGCAGCCGGTGGAGTTATGATAACAGCTTCTCATAATCCAGCAGGATATAATGGATTCAAATTCTGTAAAGAAGAAGCAAAACCAGTAAGCTATGAAACTGGAATAAATGCAGTTGAAAAACTTGTGGGTGAAAATTCTTTTAATAAGGCTGAAAAGAAAGGTAGCTGTTTGAAAAAAGATATTTATGAAAGTTATATTGATTATTTAATTTCTTATGTAAAAAACTGGAAAAATATGAAAGTTGTAATTGATGCGGGGAATGGAATGGCTGGTAAAACAATTCCACTTTTTTTTGAGAAGTTAAAAAAATCTAAAAATATAAATGTTGAAATTATTCCACTTTATTTTGAACTTGACGGGAATTTTCCAAATCATGAAGCTAATCCTTCAAAAGAAGATACTCTTGAAGATTTAATCAAAAAAGTAAAAGAAACAGGGGCTGATATTGGTGTAGCATTCGATGGTGATGCAGATCGTTCAGGTTATGTTGATGAAACTGGTAGAATTGTTTCAAGTGATTATATTTCTACGCTTATTTCCATGGAGTATTTAAAAACTAACCCGGGCTCAACAATTCTATATGATATCCGTTCAACTCAAGCATTCAGAGAAACAGTTGAAAAACTTGGAGGAATAGCCAAAAAAACCAGAGTAGGTCATGCATATATTAAAGAAGCACTTAGAAAAGAAAATGCTATTTTTGCAGGGGAACTTTCAGGTCATTATTATTTTCGTGATAATTTTTATACTGATAGCGGTATAATTGCAATGATACAAATTTTTAACCTTTTCTGCGGAGAAAATAAAAAATTCAGTGAAATTGTAAATCCTTTGAGAAAATATTTTGCCTCAGGCGAAATTAACAGTAAAGTAAGTGATCCTGATAAAAAAATTAAAGAAGTTGAAAAAATTTACTCTAATGGAAATATTGAAAAAATTGATGGACTTTCCATTGAATTTGATACATGGTGGTTTAATATTAGAAAATCCAATACAGAACCTATTTTGAGACTTAATCTTGAAGCTGATACAAAAGAGGAGATGGAAAAACACAAAAATACTCTGCTTGGAATTATCAGAGGCTAATTTAAAAAGGAGGGGTTATGGCTGATCTGGCTGGCTGGGTTTACTGGGTTACAGGTGGTGTGATTCTGTGCATTCTTGAAATGTTTACAGCAGGCTTTTTCTTTATGAATATTGGATTATCAGCTGTTATAACCGGAGCTTTTGCGTATTTTGGATTTAATATTTATTTTCAGTTTGTAATTTTTTCCATACTGAATATTATTTTATTTGTTTTTGTTAAGAATTTTTATGAAAAACTGTTTGGAAAAAATCCAGATGTAAAGACAAATGTTGATGCTATTACAGGCAGTTCAGGTATTGTTCTTTCCAGAGTTAAAACTGGAGAGCATGGTGAAGTAAAAGTTAAAGGTGAAATATGGTATGCTTTGCCATTAATTTCTGAAAAAGTCTTTGAAAAAGATTCAAAAGTTATTGTAAAAAAAGTTGAAGGTTCAAAAATACTTGTTGATTCGGAGGAATAATAATGGGACCAATTCTTGTTTTTTTAGCTGTTTTTGTAGTAATTTTAATTGTTAAAGGTATTGTAATTGTAAGACAGGCTGAAGTTATTATTGTTGAAAGACTTGGTAAATATAACAGAACTCTTCAAAGTGGTATCAGTATAATAATTCCATTTCTTGAAACTTCAAGAAGTATAAAATGGGAATTTATTAAACAGGATTTTCAGGGGAATGCTTATTATCAGATAAAAGAATTAGTGAGAATTGATTTAAGAGAAACTGTTTATGATTTTCCAAGACAGAATGTTATTACAAGAGATAACGTAACTCTTGAAATAAATGCACTGCTTTATTTTCAGATAACTGATGCAATGAAAGCGGTATATGAAATTGCAAATCTTCCAGAAGCTATTAAAAAACTTACTCAGACCACACTTCGAAACGTAATAGGTGAACTTGATCTTGATGGAACACTTGCTTCCCGTGATGTAATAAACACTAAACTTCGTGTTATTTTAGATGAAGCCACAGATAAATGGGGAGTAAAAATCAACAGAGTAGAACTTCAGGATATAAATCCTCCGAAAGAAATTAGAGAAGCAATGGAAAAACAGATGAGAGCAGAAAGAGATAAGAGAGCAAAAATTCTTGAAGCTGAAGGCGAAAAACAATCTGCGATTCTTAAAGCAGAAGGTGAAAGACAGGCTAATATTCTTGATGCTGAAGGTAAAAAGGCAGCTCAGGTTTTAAGAGCTGAAGGTGAAGCTGAAGCTAGAGTTAAAATTGCAGACGCAGAAGCTCTTGCAATTGAGAAAGTAAGAAATGTTTCAGGTGGTTCTAAAGAAGCTTTGAATTATCTTATTGGTCTAAAATATATTGCAGCATTTGATCAGATTGCAACAAATCCATCTGATAACAAGACAATATATATGCCTTATGAAGTGTCATCTGTAATGAGTTCAATTGGTGGTATTAAAGAGCTTTTTAAAGAAAAATAATGAAAAACTTTCTTATAATTGAAAATAAAAATTTTGGCCTATTGTGGTTTGGTCAGCTGGTCTCACAGCTCGGGGATAAAATATTTTCCATAGCTGTAATGTGGTATGTCCTCGAACTGACAGGTTCTCCTGTATATGTTTCTTATGTAATGTTTTTTACCATGCTTCCTTCAATTTTGTTCGGGCCATTTTCAGGTGTATTAGTTGACAGACTGGATAAAAAGAAAATCATTGTTTTATCTGACTTAATTCGCAGCATACTGATGTTTGTTCTTTGTTATTTTGTTTTTAAAAATACTGTTACCCTTTTTCATATTTATACAATTATATTTTTAACAGGAGTGGTAACATCAATTTTCAATCCGACAATTTCTGCCTCAATACCAGTTATTGTAAAAAATGATAAAATTGATAATGCTATGGCATGGCAGTCTGCAATAAGAGATATGTCGTCTATTTTTGGATTTGGTATAGGAGGTGCTCTGGTAGGTGCATTCGGAGTGTTGCGTTCTTTTTTAATTAATGGGTTAGCTTATTTTTTATCAGCTGTTTTTGAAACTCCAATTAAAATTAAGAAAAATATTGAAAAAACAGGCAATCATTTTTTTTCAGATTTAAAGGAAGGGTTTGGATTTGTTATTAAAAACAACACACTTAAACACATGCTTACTCTTTTTGCTGTTTTAAACTTTTTTGGTCCTCCTGTAATGATAATAATACCAGTTATTATCAAAGAAACAGGTCTTTCAGGGGCTTATTTAGGTTATTATCAGATGACAATGGCAATAGGTTCCTTTCTTGGCGCTCTGACAGTTTTAAGTGTTACCCCTAAAAAAAATCTGATTTCATTTTTAACTGTTACATTAATTATATCAGGAGTGATTCTAATAATAATGGGATTTAATCAGGGTGTAGTTTTAATGCTTTCGATGCAATTTATAATGGGATTGGTACTGGCATGGATTAATATTAATCTTATGGTATTTTTTCAAAAACTCACTCCTGATTATATAAAAGGAAGATTTTTTTCTATTCTTGAAACACTGGCAATGTTTATTGTGCCATTTTCTTTCCTTCTTTTTGGTTATATGGTTGAAAAATACGGATTTGAATTTAATCTTAAACTCTGTGGAATGGCAATTGCTGTTTCTTCGGTTTATTTTTATTTTATTCCAGGAATACATTCTGTTTTGACAGGTAGCAAACATGAGTATATCGATTGAACAGGCTAAAATAAAAATAAAAAAATTAACTGAACAGATAAATCAGCATGATTACAATTATTATGTTCTTGATAAACCTGATATTTCAGATTATGAATATGATATGCTTTATAAAGAGCTTGAGGAACTTGAAAAACAATTTCCTGCGCTCAAAAGTGAATTTTCTCCCACAAATAGAATTGGTGGAAAAATACTCGATAAATTTGATTCAGTAAATCATGAAGTTAAACTTTACAGTCTTTCAAATACATATTCTGTTGAAGAGGTTAAAAATTTTATAAATAGAGTGGAAAAACTTGTCATGAGTAAATTTTCACTTGTTTCCGAGCTCAAACTTGACGGATTAAGTGTGGTTCTTACCTACAAAAAAGGAAAACTTGTTCAAGCAGCTACCCGTGGTGATGGCAGTACGGGTGAAGATGTTACTTTTAATATTAAAACAATACGTTCAATCCCTCAGCAACTTAAAACTGAAGATGATTTAATTGTCCGCGGTGAAGTAATAATGAAAAAAAGTGTTTTTAATAAGTTAAATGAACATGAAAAGCTTTTTGCAAATCCAAGAAATGCAGCAGCAGGGTCTTTGAGGCAGCTTGATTCAAAAGTAGCAGCTTCAAGAAAACTTGACTGTTTTGTATATGATATTTTAAAAACAGCAAGAAACTTTAACACTCATGCAGAAGAGCTTGAATTTCTCAACACTCTTGGATTTATGATTGAAAAAAATTACAAAGTTTTTACTGAACTTGATGATTTTGAAAACATTGTTGAATATACAATAAAAGAGAGAAATAGTTTTGACTTTGAAATAGATGGAATTGTGTTAAAAATTAATGAAAAAATGCTATGGGAGAAAGCAGGCTGGACAAATAAAGCTCCAAGATTTGCTTTTGCCTATAAACTTCCAGCACAGCAGGCAATAACAAAAGTTGTTGATGTTATATTTGGGGTTGGAAGAACAGGAGTTATAACACCTGTTGCTATTCTTGAACCTGTAAACATAGGTGGAGTTACAGTAAGCAGAGCAACACTGCATAATTTTTCTGAAATTAAAAGACTTGGATTAAGAATAGGTGACACTGTATTTGTTGAAAGGTCAGGTGATGTAATTCCAAAAATATTGAAAGTTGCTGAAACATCGGGGGACTTGTTTGGTGGAAGAGAAATTAAAGAGCCTCATAATTGCCCTGTCTGTAATTCCATATTACAGAAAGAAGAAATTCTGCTTAGATGTATTAATCCTGAATGTCCAGCTAAAAATTTAAGAAAAATTCAGCATTTTGTATCAAAACAGGCATTAAATATTGAGTTTCTTGGAGAAAAAACTGTTGAATTTCTTGTAGAGTGTGGAAAAATTTCCAGACTGAGTGATATTTTCAAGCTTAAAACTGAGGACTTTAAAGGGTTTGAAGGGTTTGGCGAAAAATCTGTTTCTAATCTTTTAAGCTCAATAAATAATTCAAAAAAAGTAACTCTTGACAGATTTTTATATTCACTTGGTATTGATGGAGTCGGGGATTATATTGCTGGAATTCTTGCCAGAGTTTTTAAAAGTATTGACAGAATTCAGCAGGCTTCAGAAGATGAACTTAAAACAATAGAAAAAATAGGTCCCACAGTAAGTAAAAACATTGTAAGCTTTTTTGAAAAAACTTCAAATATCGAAGAAATTGAAGAGTTGAAAAAATTTATTGAAATTGAAATTATTGATAATAATGAAACTGGCATTCTTTCCGGTATGAATATTGTTGTTACAGGCTCTGATGATAACTATTCAAGACAGGATTTTGAAAACATTATTAAGAAAAACGGAGGAGTTTTTCAGAAAAGTGTGGGAAAAAATACCAGTGTTGTTGTTTTCGGTGAAAATGCCGGCAGTAAACTGAATAAAGCAAGGGAGTCGGGCATAAAAACTATTTCAATTACAGAATTTTTAAAAATGGAAGGCTTAAAGTTATGAATATTGCAGTAATTTTATGTGGTGGAAATGCAACAAGAATGAATATGAAAGGTTCAAAGCAGCTTATTGAACTTGAAGGAAAACCTGTATTTCTGCATTCGTTTGAAAAATTTGAAAACCACCCTTATTTTTCCCATATTATTGTTATTTATAACTCGGAATATAAAAAGGATTTTGAAAAATGGCTTTCGGGTAAAAATAATTATTCTCTTGTTGAATGTGGGAAAGAACGTTATGAGTCATCATATAATGCATTGAAGTTTATTAAAAAAAATTTTTCAAATGCTGAAACAGTTGCAATTCATGATGGTGCAAGACCCTTTTTTAAAAATGAAATGATTGAAAATCTGATAATTAAAATAAAAAAATTTTCAGCAGCTATTCCAGTAACTCCGCTTAAACCAACAATAAAACAATGTGAAAACAATATGGTAATTAAAACAGTTCCCCGACAGAACATTTACTGTGTTGAAACTCCGCAATTTTTTAATTTTAATAAAATATACTCCTGTTATACTGACTGTAAAGATATGTCAAATATTACAGATGATGCTGAACTTATGGAATTAAATGGCGAAAAGGTTGCAACAGTAAACGGAGATGAGAATAATATAAAAATTACCACTCAGAATGATATTATGCTTGCAGATTTTATTTTAAAATATGGAGCATTGAATAAATGATTAATATTAAATCCCCTGCAAAAATAAATCTTGCCCTTGATATTCTTTATAAAAGAAATGATGGTTTTCACGAAATTGATACTTTAATGGCGAAAATTAAACTATGTGATGATATTTTAATCGAAGAACACTCAGATTTAAAGGTTGAATGTGGAGATATATCTCAGGAAAAAAACCTTGTTTACAAAGCCTGTATGAATTTTTATAAACTTACTGGAATAAAACCACTTTTTAAAATTAAAATAAATAAAAAAATACCTCAGGGAGCTGGACTTGGCGGTGGTTCTTCAAATGCGGGAACAATTCTAAATTTTCTTGGCAGAAAATATAATATTGATAAAAAAGTGCTTATGAAAGCAGGAAGTATGACAGGTGCTGATGTAAATTTTTTTTTAATTGATAATGCTTTTGCAAGATGTACTGGAAAAGGTGAAATAATTATTCCAGTGGATGGAACAGTAAACTCAAAAGTAATAATCTTTAAAAGAAATTCCAGTTTTTCAGATACTCCATCTGTTTATAAAAATTTAAAATTATGTTTGAAAAATCCGACTAGCGGTATATCCGGGGTGATTTTTGATTTATTGTCAGGGAAAATAGATAATTATTATAATAAACTGTATAATGTACTGGAAACATCAGCTTTCAGTTTATATCCTGAATTGAAAGAAAATAAAGAAAAACTTGCAAATAAGTATGATAATGTAATAATGTCTGGTTCAGGAGCAAGTTTTTTTGTTTTAACAAATGAAAATAAAAAAACTGAACTTTTAAGTGATTTTTCAGCTAAAGAAAACTTATATGTTTTAACAGAGTTCTGGAGGCAAAATGAAAAAAATTAGTATTATAATCTTATTATTTTTAATAATTACAACTTCTGTTACAGCAGATGAAAGAAGAGCAGCAAGGGAAAAAAATTTTATTTTAAGACTTTATAATCAGAAATATTATAGAGAAGTATTAGATGGTCTGGATAATTTTGAAAATTTATATAAACGATATATGGATGCAGACCTTTATCTTGTAAAAGCCGAAAGTCATTATAATCTTGGTGATTATGAGAAAGCTATTGAAAATTACATAAAATGCCTTGAAGCGTCAGATAAATATGAAAGATATGCAAAATTTTCAATAGGATATTCTAATATGGAGTTGGGAAGATTTATTAAAGCTCTGGAATATTTCAGAGAGCTTGCTGATAATGCTGGTGAGCATACTGACAGAAGTATTCTTAACACTGCAAGAATTTATAATAAAATGTTTCAGGCGGAAGAATCAGCTAAATATTACAACAGGTATTTTGAAGAAGTAAAAGACATAGCTGTTGAAATAACAGTTGAATATGCTGAGGTTCTTTTTAACCTGAACAAAAAAACTGAAGCTGTAAAAATGCTTGAATCGCTTCTTGAAAAAGAGTTGAAAAAGAATGAAAAAGTTAAAACACTTGAAATGCTTGCAGAATTTAAAAGAAAAAGCGACGAATTTGAGAATGCTTTGAAAATTTATGATGATTTAATAGCTCTTACAGGAGATGTTAAATATAATTATTTCAACGGTGTAATAAGTTTTCAGAATTCTGATTTTAAAAAAGCCTCAGAATATTTTTCTCTTGTAACAGAACATTCAGAGTTTGGCGAAATGAGTCTTTTTTATCTTGCTCAGAGCCAGTATTTGATGCTTTCGTTTGAAAAAGCGATTTCAGGGTTTGAAAAACTTACATCTTCATCTGATGAAACGGTTTCTGCAAAATCCTTTTATCTTATAGCAGCATCTTATTTTCAACTGAGAAATTATAATAAAGCGCTTGAGTTTATTCCAAAAACAAAATTCCCCGGCGGTGAATATGCTGAACTAAGACGTGATATTTATATTGCAATGGCAAAATACACAGAAGCAATTGAAGAAATAAGAGTGCTTCTCAAAGAAAATGTTAATGTAGCAAATAACTATTATCTTGCAGGTCTATGTTATTACAATATGAAAAATTTTGAAAGAGCAATTGCTAATTTTGAACTTGCAAAAAATCGAGCTCAATCAAATGAAGTTAAACATAACTCTATATTTGAACTTGGAAATATTTATGTTCTTCAGAATAATTTTAATAAAGCGGTAGAAGAGTTTTCACTTATTCCTCAAAATTCTTCCCTGTACAGGGAAGCAAGACTTAAAACAATAGATATTTACCGAAGAGAAAAAAAATATGATGAAATTATGAAAATGCTTGATGCGCTTGAAAAAAATTCTAAAGATGATTTTATATATTTTTCCAGAGCGGAAATTTTATATGAACAGGGAAAATTTGACAAAACTTATGAACAGCTTGAGAAAATAGAAAAATCATCAACTTATTTCTGGAGAACAATAATACTGAAAGCTGAAATATTACAGAAAAAAGGAATGGTTTCAGAAGCAAAAAAAATTCTTGATGATAATAAAAATAGTCTTGATAAAGCTTATGAGATTGATTTTATCTATGCATATACCAGAATTGCTTTTGAGCTTGAACAATATGATGAAGTTATTAATCTAATTGAAAATTTTGTTTCTGAAAAGGGTAGAAACTTCAGAATAAGAGATGAAATTAGATTGCTTCTTGCCGAAGCCTATCTTAAAATAAGAAATCTTTCTCAGGCTGAAGGAAATGCTTTATATGTAGCTGAAGAAAGTGATGATAGAAATCTCCGTCTGAAAGCTCAGTTTCTATTGGGGGATATATTTTTCTCTTTTGAAAATTTTAAACAGGCTGTGCTCGAATATCTGAAATGTGCTTTTATGGATCCAGGAAGTATTTATGCTGCTGAAGCATATTTCAAAGCGGGTGAATGTTATGAAAAACTTAAAAGACTTGATGATGCAGTAAGGTCATATCAGAAAATAATAGATGATTATAAGGATTCAGAGTTTGTAAAAAAAGCGGAAGAAAGAATTAAAGCGTTAAAAATTTAAAAAATTAAAAAAATTAAAGTAAAATATATTTTTTGACGATAAGTATTAGATTGGTTAATTTTAATCAGAGGTAAAAAAGCTTCAGGTTGACAAAAGTATTTTTATTATTTAAAATTACTTAACTGTTCACTCACAGAATGAATGGTTGACAGGGAGGTCATCATGGTTGGAGGAAAAAAATTGATAACTGAAATTAGAGAAGCTGTTGCCGAGCTTAAGGAAGTCTATGGCACTTGTTCGCTAAAACTTGGTACAGAAGCCGAAGCAAACACTTTTGAAGATATTGAATACATGCATAAAAACCTCGGTGATATAATACCAATAATTGTAAAAGTTGGCGGCTGTGAAGCAAAAAATGATATAAGAAAAATGTCTGAAATTGGAGTAACAGGAATTGTTGGTCCGATGATTGAATCCCCTTATGCTTTAAAAATTTATTTTAATACATTAAAAGCTTATTATGAAGATTTATCAACTGTTCAGAAAATTATTAATATCGAATCAATCAATGCTTTTGAAAATCTGGGTAAAATTTTATCTGCTCCTGAATTTGACATGGTTGATCAGGTTACTATTGGAAGAAGCGATTTTTCAGCCTCTCTTGGATTGCATGTTGATGACTCAAAAGTATATGATTTTGTCAGAGAAATAGTCAATGCCTGTCATAAAGCGGGTAAAATCACTTCAGTTGGCGGTGGAATAACACCGAGTAATGCTTTAAAAATCAAAGATTATATTGGAACAGAAAAAATTAATATCAGAACTGCTGTTATTGAACTATCAAAATGTCCTGACATATTTGTTGCAATAAAAAAATGTCTGGAACTTGAAATTCTTATATTAAAAAATAATATGAAAGTTTTTCCGCAGTACACCCCTTATTTTGCAAACAGAATTGGCGTTATAAAAGAAAGAATAGCCTGCTGATATGCTTGTTGTTATTGGTGGCGGTCTTTTTCAGAGTTTTGCCATAAAAAAAGCGGAAGAAATTTCTATTAAAACTGTTTGTGTAGATATTGACAATAATGCCCCCGGAAAAAATCTCTGTTCTCATTTTATTAAAAAAAGTACGAGAGATTATGCTGGAATAATAGAAGAACTTGAGAAAGAAAAGATAAAGCCTTCGGGGGTTATAACTGTCGGAACAGATATGTCAAGAACAGTTTATGAAGTGTCAAAACACTTTGGGCTTGATCCTGGATTTAATAATCCAGACGTAGTTGTAAACAAAATCGAAATGAGAAAAAGATTAAAAAAATTTAACATACCTCAACCTGATTTTGTTTATGGAAAGAGTTTTGAAGAATTAAAAAACAAAATAATTCAAAGTAATCTTAAATTTCCTTTAGTAATAAAACCTTCTGAAAATATGGGAGCCCGGGGTGTTGTCAAAATTTCTGATTTTGAGGATTTGAAAAATAATTTCGAAATATCCTCAGGTTTTTCTCCTGATAAAAGAGTTATAGTTGAAGAATATATGGAAGGTCCAGAACTTTCAATTGAAACAATAGTTTATAATGGAAAACTTTTCCCACTGGTAACAGGTGATAGACATATTGAAAAGGAGCCATATTTTGTCGAAATTGGGCATTCATGCCCTTCAAAACAGTCAGAGGAAATTTTAAAACAAGCTTTTAAAGTTATGTCAGAAGCGGCAGCTGCTCTTGGAATATACAATGGACCTGCAAAAGGGGATATAAAAATCTCCGGGGGCAAAATAAAAATCGGAGAAATTGCGGCAAGACTTTCTGGTGGTTTCATGTCTTCTCATACACTTCCGCTTTCCACAGGTATAGATGGAATAAAGCTTGCTGTAAAACAGAGAATGGGACTGAAAATTTCCGAAGAAGAATTTGAACCTGTAAAAAACATGGTATGTCTTGAAAGGGCGATTTATTTTGAAAATGAATTTGTTATAAAAAAAATTGAAAATGTTGATAAATGTTTAAAGATTCCAGGAGTTGAATTTATTCATTTTAACTTAAAAGAGGGTGATAAATTCAAAATTTTAAAAAATAATATTGGTAAAATTGGCAATTTTATTGTTAGAGCAGAGAGTTTTAAAAAAGCAGAAAAAGTGGTGGAAAAAGTATTTAATACTTTGATAATTAAATGAAAATAAATATTTTTAAAAACAAATGTTTTAACTGTGCTTTGTGTAATGGCAAAAAATGTGGTGGAATTATTCCTGGAATGGGTGGAGCAGGGAAAGGATTAACATTTATCAATAATTTTATTTCGTGGGAAAAATTGACAGCTGAGGGTGTAATAAACCGGATAATAAATCCTGAAATTATCGGAGTGGCTCCCATGACTGGTGTTGATGAAAATATGGGTGGGAGTATTTCTGAAAGGGAATTTCATCAAAAAATTATTAAAGGTGCTATGAAAGCTGGTTTTTTTTCCTGCATAGGTGATGGAACACCTGAATATAAGCTGCTTTATGGCTGTGAAGCATTAAAAGAAAATAAAGTTAAAGGTAATATAATTATAAAACCCTTTGAGAACTCAGTTATATTTGAAAAAATTGAAAAAGTAAGAAATCAAGCCTGTGCAATAGGAATTGATATTGATTCTGTCAATTTAATTACCATGGATGGGAAAGCAGTAATGAATAAGAAAAACGCAGATGATTTAATTAAAATAAAAAATTATTCAAAATGTCCTTTTATAATTAAAGGTGTTTTTTCAGAATATGATTTTGAACTTGTAAAACAGGTAAAACCTGAGATTGCCATTATTTCAAATCATGGTGGAAGAGTGTTTGATAATGGTGAAGGAACGGGGGATATTCTTAAAAAATATTCAAAATCAGTTAAGAATTATGTAAAGGAAATATGGGTTGATGGCGGAATAAGAAAAAAAGAACATATACTGAAAGCTTTAGAATATGGAGCTGACAGAATACTTATAGGAAGACCATTCGCAGTAAATACAATTTTACATGGGATTGATGGAGTAAAAAAATTCAGTGATGAAAATAATTTATGTTTTTAAATCAGGATTAAATTTTGGTTCAGGTCATGTAAGCAGGGCTAAATTTTTATCTGAATATATAAAAAATAATATAATGGATTGTGAATTTACATTCATTGGTGAAGACAAGGATGATGTTTATAAAAAAATACTTCCTCAAAGTATTATTGTAAGTTCAGATGAAGAAATATTAAATTATATAAAAAAAATCAAAGCTGATTTTGTTTTCTTAGATAGAAGAATTAATTCAAAATTTATACTTGAAGAAGCAGGGAAAATCTCAAAAACAATTGTAATAGAAGACCCAGAAATTTTGCCACATCAGGCTTATGTTATATGGGATTCAAACAGAAGTGAAAATTCAAAAAAAGCAGAAAATGAAATTCTCGGGTTTGATAACGTATTAATAAATCCAGAAATTTTACAATTTTCAAAAAAAAAAATTCGAAAAAAAGCTCATAAAATTTTTATATGCATGGGTGGAACAGATGTCAACAGAGTTATTCCAGATATTGTATGTAAGCTCTCCAGTAAATTTAAAATCACCGTACTTCCTGGTGTTCATTACAATGATTATTTGAAATTAAAATCTGTCAATGTTAAAATATTAAATAGTAATAATTTTTGCTGGAAAGAAATTGCTGAATGCGATTTTGGACTTGTTTCCGGTGGTATTGTTATGTCAGAAGCGCTGAGTTTGTTTATGCCTTTAATTGTATGGCCTCAGGTAAATCATCAGATTGTAAACGCGAATGAACTGAAAGAGAAAAATTTAATTACTGTTTTTGAAAAAAAAGAAAACATTGTTAATATTGCTCAAGAATTTGCCGATGATTACAAAACAAGGCATGAACTGAATGAAAAATTAAAAAAAGTTCAATATGGGCGGGGAATTAATAAGGTTTTAAAATATCTGGAGGTATGCAATGAATAAGAAAGTAGTTATTGGGGTGGTTGTTGCAGTTGTTGCAGTGCTTATATTGTTTATGACTACTGGCAAAGAAAAAGAGGAAGTTGTTGTAACACCTGAAAAAACAGAACTTACTGTTGTAGAAACTGTAAAAGAAGAAAAGAAAGTTGAAAAAAAAGAAGAAGCACCACGACCAAAAATCGAAGAGAAAAAAATTACAACATCAGCTGCTCAGGTTGAGAAAGTTGAGTTGAAACCTGAATTTACAAGACCACTTAAAACAGAAAAAAAAGAGTTTGTTTATGTTGTTCGTCCTGGCGATACTCTCTGGAGTATAGCGTTGGAATACTATAGAGATCCTTATGGTTTTGAAAAACTTGCAGCTCATAATAAAATCAGCCAGGCTGAAGTTATTTATCCAGGTATGGTTATTAAATTCCCTGAAACATATTATGAAAGAGATTATGTATATACTGTGAAGAAAGGTGATACTTTATGGAAAATTACCAAAGAAGCTGACAGTTTAAAAAACCCAATGCTATGGTCTTTTCTTGCTGGATATAATGGAATAGATGTTGAAAAAAGAATTGTATGGGAAGGTATGAAACTGAGAATACCTTATGAAATTGGAAAGTATGAAGTTAAAGAAGAAGGAATGGATTTATTTAAAATTGCTGAAAAAATCTATGATTTTAAATATGCAAAACTTCTTGCAGCAAGACTGGCAAGATATAATAATATTGATTATGTTTATTATGTAAAACCAGGAACAATAATTTACTATCCAATTTTTTAAAATAAAAAAGGATTAAGAATCGAGTGAAAATATTGTAATTGTTTTTGCTCGATTCTTTTATTATTTATGAAAGTAAAAATCTGTGTTGTTGGATTAGGCTATGTAGGATTGCCGCTTGCGGTTGAGTTTGCAAAGAAATATGAAGTTGTGGGATATGATATTAAAGCAAAAAGAGTAGAAGAATTAAAAAAAGGTATAGACAGAACAAGAGAAGTTGATAGCGAAGAATTAAAAAAAGCACAGAATATTGTTTTTACTGACAACATAAAAAATTGTGAAAAATGCAATGTTTTTATAGTTACAGTACCAACTCCTATTGATGAGTTTAAAGTTCCAGATTTAACTCCTGTTGTTAAATCATCAGAAACAGTTGGAGGGATTTTAAAAAAAGGTGATACAGTTATTTATGAATCAACAGTTTATCCAGGAGTGACTGAAGAAATCTGTGTTAAAATTCTTGAATCAAAATCCGGGTTAAAATTTAATAAAGATTTTTTTGTAGGTTATTCTCCTGAAAGAATAAATCCAGGAGATAAAGAACATACTTTCAGCAGTATTAAAAAAGTGGTGTCAGGCTCTGATAAAAAAACTCTTGATTTTGTTGCTGAAATTTACAGTCATGTTGTTAAGGCAGGGGTTTTTAAAGCTTCATCCATAAAAGTTGCCGAAGCTGCCAAAGTTATTGAAAACACTCAGCGAGATGTTAATATTGCTCTTATAAATGAACTTGCAATGCTTTTCAATCACCTTGGTATTGATACTGGTGATGTACTTGAAGCTGCGGGTACCAAATGGAATTTTCTTCCATTCAGACCAGGAATAGTTGGTGGGCACTGTATAGGTGTTGATCCATATTATCTTACCTATAAAGCTCAGAAAGAGGGGTTTCATCCTCAGATTATTCTTGCCGGAAGAAGAATTAATGATGGAATGGGTAAATATGTAACTGAGCAGGTAATTAAAGAAATGACCAAAAGAAAAATACTTGTGTGGGAAAGTAAAATTCTTATTATGGGATTTACTTTTAAAGAAAAC